>RZYD01000248.1 GCA_009930445.1 Bacteroidia bacterium
GAAAGACGGTTAAGACTGGCACGGTTAATTTTGTTGAACAAGTTTGAAGATGAATTAGACATTTAAGTTACCCATGCCCTTGGGATTTGTAACGGCATCTGGCTCGCCTGATTAAAAAAAATTCAGGCATTTACCACCGAGAAGCCGGATTCCGGGTCAAGGGTGCATGTCAGTTTTGAAGCATAAAAAAATGACCAAACACGGAGGTGCAATGATCATATATCAGATTAGAGAAGTCATTGCCCTTTACCAGGATATACCGGTTCGCAGGTACCTTTGCCTGCATATTTGAGCATAATAATAGATAGGGGAGGTTTTCTTTTGCTAAGCTTTTCTTTTGTAGGCACATAAAAAGAAAAGCGTGGCGTTGCCTTTGGAGAATAATAAATATATAAATAATTTGAATAGAGCTAATGGGGGAGGTGTTTATTATTCTGAAGATTATGGTGAGTTCTGTGAGTTTTTAGGTTAACTATATCAAATGGTTTTAGATCTGGATATCACAAATAATGGCGACATAATTGCCATTTTGTACGGACCAACAAGCATAAACGCCGTTCCTGATTTTTATATAGAATAAAATGGCTCAGATCTTTGGGTGTCATTGGTGTCAGAATATGGAGCGTATTACGAGAAATATGGTTGTACTGAAGTAAAACAAAATTGAAATATTACTGAAAATTATTGTTTGAAAAGCGCTGGCAGGTATTCATGGCATTCCTGTCAGCGCTTTTACTATATAAGCAATTTTATCAGTAGATGCATTGCTTTAGGGCATTTGCAGAAAACAGTAAATAATTAAATCAACGAGACTGGTCTTTCAGAAGCCAGGCAAATTGGACGGTAATTGCCAAAATAATCCTGTATAAAATGAGGAATTTCCTGAATAGATACAATTGTAAACTTTTTTATTGGGCTACCTTTTGAGCCATTAAGAACTCAGCCATCCAATGAATAATATCTGGTGATAGAACAAATCTTCTTACTACAATATTATCTTTAACTATAATACAAGACGGATATCCATAACCAAAGTCATAATCAGACATTATACTCGAAAAATCGTATTTCACGTTGTTAGCAGTTAAAGTAGGTGAAAGAAATCCTTTTTCAGCTGGATTACAAATAATCAGAGTAAAACTCTTATTGTCAATTAATTGTTCTGTAAATTCTGAATAAATATATTGCTCGCATCCAGAACATCCAATACAAGGAATAATGACAAACATTTCCTCTTCAATTGTTGAACTGACATTAAATGCCTGCTCCAGGTAACCCAAAAATGCCTGATCTTGCGTTATAGTATCATTAGTTTCTTCGTAATTATTATTGCATCCAGTAGTGAAGATCAAGATAATGAGGGTAAAAATTCCGCTTAATCTATGCATGGTTTATATATTTTAAATTTATTTGCATGATTGTTTTCTATAGATTTCAAGATTAAACCTTGTTTTGTAAAAAACAACCTTTTCCAAAATTGACCAATAGGCATCATTAATTCAGTAGTTATGTTAAAATCTTCATCAAGCACTATTATTGACCAATTTCTTTTATTGAAATCATTTTTATTATTGTTTTTATCATATTTATTTAGTTTGTGAAGTACTACTCGGTAATATAATTTGTGATATTTATCATAAACAAGATCACTGTATTGTGCATTATAAGTATATGCATCAATAATTGCCGATAAATCAGTATTAATGGGTTCAAACCTTTCAATATACTGACTTTGACAGTTGATGGTTTTTAGTGAAAAACCATTAGTATCATACACAAAAAGATTGTGGCATGAAGGAAAGGAAAAAACCATTTCTGATTTCTCATTAATTATTCGAGAATATTCATTTTGATGATTTCCAAAAAACTCACCTTTTTTATATTCTATAGGAATATCACCTATTTGTTTAACCGTGCCATTTTGCAGATCCAACGCGATTTCAATCGGTACTTGTTGTGAAATAGGATTGCCTTTTTTTAAATGATATGACCCCAGAACATATAACTTATCTTTTATCAAGACCATTGGATGCGAATATCTCGCATCAATGAAGAAATATCCATCAGTTATAATCTGAGCTTGGCTACTAAGATTCCATTTATTGTATACTTCTCCTTTCTGATCCATAAGAAGTATATACATGTTATCATTGATTATAGAACAAACAAAGATCGAATCTTGATTGTGATAAAGATGGTCCCTGTAAGTAAACCCTTTTTGCTCAGGTAAACGAAGATTGAAAACCACTTTTCCAGTTTTTAGATCCATGGCAATGAGCTTATGATCTTTATGAAATGAAAGGATAGAATCTGCTTCATAATGATATAAATGGTAGCTGACATCCTTTAATATGTCATACTTCAGTTCACAGCTGTCTTCTTGAATGAAATGACTGTAGAAATCGTTATTTTCATTGGTACAGCCGAAAAACAGTAATAAAATTACGATGTAATAGAGCTTTTTCATGTGTTTTGATTTATTTAAAAGAGGCTGATCCTAATATTGATACAGCCTCTTATTGACATATTATATTATAGTAAATCGGAATAGTTTGGAGGGCCTCCAGTTGCAACAACATATACTTGTATTATGTAATATTCTCTTCCGCTTTCAGAATCAAAAACAGGATGTAGCTTTAGCGAGTTAATCCCGTTTTGTAAATCATTTATCATGGCTTGTCCAATAGCATCCAAAGGTAATGTAAGATCAGGCATTAAAATGCTAATAAGATCACTATGATTTGTAAAAAAAGATGCTACATCTTCATTATTGATAGATCCCTGCAAGATAGCCACTGCATCCATGTACTTATGATATTCCTCATGACTTATGGCATAAACATATACTGTAGTCAAGCAATCATATCCTAAATATGGGCAAGATGCATTTGGACATGGATAAGTTGAACCTTCAGGAACAAAGCCACAAACAAATTCACTATATGGTGGTAATGGAGTATCCTTCTGTGCGCTTTCTAGTTGTGTTTGATCATTTAGATCAATTGAATCTTTTTGACATGAACTCATTAAAGCAACGGTAAAGACAAAAATTACCATACCAGATAATGTCAACATAAGTGCTTTAAAATTAATTTTTTTCATTTTTTTCATTTTTTTTCATTTTTGAAGATTAGGAGCTTATCGTAAAACTTTGACATTAAATTATAGTGAAAGCTGGCTAGACTCTCTGTTTTACAAGCAGTTTTAATTGAGGTTATGTAATTACTTTTGCCTTTTCTCCTTTCTGAGCTGGTTTTATTTTCTTGGTTAGAAAAATATTTAAACAGAAACAAATATACAATTTATACTGAAACATTTATAGTCAATCCCGAAAACTCATAATAAAAATGTAATTAAATATATTAAAAATATATGCAGATTAGTTATTTATATATATATATAAATATAATAATAGTAACATTTATGGAATTTTGTATAAAACCATGTAATATATAATTTATTTGTAAACTCAGTGTATTTATTTTGGATAGTTATTTTGATTCTTAAATTTTGTAAATGATTTTACTACTGTTTGTTTATTATTGTAGGCATTGTTATTTCGACCCGAAAAATGGTTGTAATACTATGAATAGATATTCTGAGGGTTATAATCCCAGTAGGTTATATCAAAGAACTGGTATGGCTTCTTTACATATCTTTTATTGTTTTATGAATACATAGTTATTATTTTGTAAGGAAGTGTGTGTGACTGAAGAATAGGAATTATGCTTATAATTCCATGAAAAGAAAAGCGTGGCGATGGCCAGCGAACAAAAAAAGGGTCGGCACTGCCGACCCAATTATTTACTTTTTGGAAGCTACTTTTTCTTTACCAGCTTTTTTGTTTTCCTGATTCGGTTGTTCAACCTTAATTTCAACCACTTGTGTGTTGGAATAAAGTTGAATTACCGGGAAATAATTCCAAGATTTTTCATCTTTGGACATTTCTACCGGCTTCCCCCAGATCAGGAAGGGAACCATCTGGTCTTTAACCTGGAAGCCTTTTTCTTTCCACTGACCAAACGTGTTGAATTCCGTGTTGCGTTCCGACTTGTAGGATTCCATCAGAGCATTGTTTAGAGACATTTCAGGATATCCTCCATTTTCCTGAGCCTTACGAATGGCAATAGAAAGACGGTTAAGACTGGCACGGTTAATTTTGTTGAACAAGTTTGAAGATGAATTAGACATTTAAGTTACCCATGCCCTTGGGATTTGTAACGGCATC
>RZYD01000249.1 GCA_009930445.1 Bacteroidia bacterium
GTTGGTCGCGACCACGCCGATGGTCGTGTTGCCGCTGAAGAGGTTCTTTTGTTCGGCATGGTCGCGGATCATGATGTCCTCGGTGTCGGCCAGGGTCAGGTCGTCGCGCAGCGGCCCGGCCAGGGTGACGCCGCGCAGCGGATCGATGACGTCGCCCAGGCAGTTCACCGCGACCATGGCCCCGACCATCAGCCCGCCGGTCTGCATGGCGCAGGCCCCGAAGCCGCCCTTCATGGCCCGGTCCATGCCCTGGATCTTGCCCACCGTGGCCCCGGTCCCGGCCCCGACGCTGCCCTGGAGACAGGTGGTGGACGCATTACAGCAGGCGGCGCGGCCCATGGCCTTGTCCGGCCGCACGCGGTGGTCGCCGATGTGCAGATCGAACAGGGCCGCCCCGCAGACAATGGGCACCCGCGTCACGCCCACGTCAAAGCCCACGCCCTTTTCTTCCAGAAATTCCATCACCCCGGCCGCCGCATCCAGACCAAAGGCGCTGCCGCCGGTCAGGAGCACGGCGTGGGTCGTTTCCACCAGATTGACCGGGTTCAGCAAATCGGTCTCCCGCGTGCCCGGCGCGCCACCACGCACGTCCACGCCTGTCACCGCACCCGCCGCGCACAGCACCACCGTGCACCCCGTGGCCGCGTCCAGATCCTGGGCATGACCGACGGCGAGGCCCGTTGCTTCCAGAAAGTGTGTCATATTCATGGGTTGGTCCTTTTTTGGGTGTTTGTTTGATGCAACGCCCGTGATGTTGCCTTGACATGCAGGAAGCGTAAATGGTTAGAACTCTGGCAGCAAAATTTGTTTCATGCCGTCACACGGTGAGGGGATGTCAAGAGGTCGGACAGCGTCTTCGGAATCTTGGCCAGATCGAAGATCTTGCAAACAAACTTATGATGATCTGGATTTGTCAGGCTTTCGGATAGTCTGTGGCTGTGGTGTTAACCGGTTGTGAATTGGCTGTTCAACGTCAATCTCATGGAAAATATGCAGGAGATGTCGGTGCTATCGAAAAATTTTACAATCATTTTTTATGCAAAAAGAAGCAATACATGATCGAGGATATATTAAATAATGAGGCGATCAATAAACATTTATTGATATTTGATTTAGATGGAACATTAATTAATACAGATGATGTCAATTATTTGGCTTACAAAGAAGCTATCCAAAAAGTAAAGAATTTAGATCTGGCATTGTTACATAAAAATGATGAAAGATTCACAAGAGAAGAACTTTATTTAATTATTGAAGATTTAACATCTCAAGAATATGAGAATATAATTGAGATAAAAAATGATGTGTATAAAAAATATCTGAAAAAATCTAAAGTCAATATGTTTGTTGTAAAAATTATAGAAAAATTTTCTCAATCTAATAAGATTGTTTTAGCTACAAACAGCCATAGGAATAGAGCTCAAATAATTTTGAGATATCATAGTTTGACAAATCTTTTTGATCATATTTTTTGCAAAGAAGATTACAAAAATCAAAAAAATAATAAATTTAAGCACGTTTTAAATAACTTGAATATTGACCCTAATTTAGCAATAGTTTTTGAGAATGACAACAAAGAAATAAAAAAAGCTATACTTTCAGGGATTCCTGATAAAAACATAGTTACTTTTAACAATAAGGATAAAGAATATGAATAAATTTACTATTTATTCTAAAAATAAATATTTAAATAGCAACGTCCAAGGATATTATCACACTTATTATACAGGATATAAAAAATTTGACAATCCAGACTATTTGAATGATCTAAAAAATACTTTTAACAATTATTCAAATGAAAAACTTAGTATTGCTATGGATAAATTATTTGAAGTGCTGAAAAATGATCTATCAGCATTTGATAAAGGCTTAACTATTTGTGTTGTTCCCAGGTCGAAAGCTGAAAAGACTTATAGCCATAAGCAGCTTTTATTCAAAAAAGTGGTACAATGTCTAATTGAAAAATTAGGATTTCAAGATGGCTCTAATTATATAACAAGACATATTGATACAATAACAACTCATTTAACACACTCAACGAAAGCAGCCCAATATGCTGGAGGTGGTAGCATGCCATATCCTGGAATCACAAAAGACACTTGCAGCATATCTAATAATGTGAAAGATAAAAAAATTCTGTTAATTGATGACATATATACAAACAATGTAAATATAGACGAGGATGCTATTCAAGCACTTTTTGACCATGGCGCAAACTCTATTATTTTTTATGCAGTTGGAAAAACAATATGATATATTCAGAAAATGCAATAAATATACTGACAGTTAAAACCTATAAAGGCATTGGCGGCGCTTGGATTGTCAAAAATTTAAAAGGAAATGAGAATGAAGATGTCATTGTTTCACTATTAAATTGTAAATATAGGCAAACAGAATCCATTACTATTGATGATTTTAAATCGCGGAAGAATGAAATAGAAGAAAAACTGCATGATTTTAAAAATATCTGTGATGGCTTAATAGCAATTGGTGATAAAAATTTTCCACAATACAGGGGTAATGTAAAACAAAGCGAGCAACCTATTTTTCTTTTTTACAAAGGCGACATTGATTTGTTGAATATTAACAATAACAATATTACGGTCATCGGCTTATTAAATCCAGACGAAACAATTGAATCTAGAGAAAGAAAAGTAGCTGAAGAAATTATCAAACAAGATATAACAATAGTAAGTGGATTAGCTTTTGGTTGCGATAGCATAGCTCATCAACAAGCTATGATTGGCGGCAAAACAATCGCAATTTTACCAAGTCCACTTAATGATATTTTGCCTGCCAAAAATAACGGCTTAGCATGTGAAATCGTAGAAAAAGGCGGCTTATTAATAACCGAATACTACGAAAAATTTAAATCAAAAATGGAATTAAGCAGTCGCTATAAAGAGCGAGATAGATTACAGGCTCTATTTTGCGATACGATAATTTTAGCTGCTAGTTACGCACAAGACTCAGCAACTCGATGGAATATGTATGACAAAAAACTTGACAGCGGAGCTAGACTAGCAATGGAATATGCAAAAAATTATAAAATTCCTCGCGCTGTTATATATAACGAAAATACTGACATCAATAATCCAATGTTTGACTTAAATCGACAATTAATCAACGAGGGCAATGATGTTACTATCTTAACTACAAACAATTTAAAAAAAATCATTAACAAAATAAAAGAAAGCAAAAGAAATAAATTGCATAAAATTGAATTATTAAACTTGTTTGACAAATAATAAACGCATAGCAAATACACTTGGAGAAAATAATGCTGCGTTCGTTCCTCACTACGCTCAGACACTCCCGCTCATAGCGTAACACATTGAAAATAAAATTTATTTCAGAAAAGTTTTTCGTAAACTTATTTTTCATATATTTTTTAATATCGATATATTGCGTTATGGTTGGGCGGAAATTGCTGCATTACGCTTTATTTTGCCGATGAGGTTGGCGTTATCCCTCACCATCCCCGTTGAATGCCACACGACGCCACACCAACCACAACCTTTCCTTCCCCCGACCCAGGATGACCACCATGCCCCTCCGCAAAACAATCTGCCCGTATGACTGCCCGACCACCTGCGGCCTGCTCGTGGAAACCGACGGCGAGCGCGTTGTGCGCGTCAAGGGCGATCCGGCCGACCCGGTCACCCACGGCGTGATCTGCCGCAAGATGCAGCGCTATGAAAAATCCATCCATTCCCCGGAGCGCATCCTCCACCCCCTGAAACGCACCGGCGACAAGGGCGAAGGCCGGTTTACGCGGATTTCCTGGGATCAGGCCGTCGCGGAAATCACCGCCGCCTGGATGCGAACCCTGGCGGACCACGGGCCGGACGCCATTCTGCCGTTCTATTATTCTGGGGTCATGAGCCTCATCCAGCGCAACTGCGGCGACGCCCTGTTCAACGCGATGGGCGCGTGCGCGCTGGTGAAAACCCTCTGCGCCTCGGCCAAAAGCGCGGGGTACACGGCGGTCATGGGCGGCACCGGCTGCCTTGACCCGCGCGAGCTTGGGGCAAGCGATTTCCATATAGTCTGGGGCAGCAACATGAAGGCCACGCGCGTTCAAAGTCTGGCCGACATTGTCACGGCGCGCCAACACGGCCGACGCGTGGTGCTGATCGAAAGCTACGCCGAGGAAATGGCCCCCTTCTGCGATCAGATCGTGCTGGTCAGACCGGGCACGGACGGCGCGCTGGCCCTGGCC
>RZYD01000250.1 GCA_009930445.1 Bacteroidia bacterium
AGGTCGGGGCAAACCACGGTATAGTGTTCTGAAAGAGAAGCGGTGAATTTTTCCCAGATGACACCCGATTCCAGAAACCCATGCAGCAAAACCACACATGGGCCGTTCCCGTTTATTGTGTAGGAAATGGTTCCTCCCGAAAAACTTCTGTTTTTTTTCATTACCGGTTGTTTTTTGCAAAGATACACAACATCAGGGCATATTTTTATTGTGTCCGGTATTCCTGCCAGTGACCCGGGGTCTGTTTTGAAATCATTTTTTCTTCGAGTACTTTTGCCTTGCTTTTGAAAACAAAGTGAATGCTAACTTGTTATGAATTTCAAAATGAATGATGATGCAAAAAGTAAATAATAAAGCCCTTCTGATGATTTTGGATGGTTGGGGGCAGGGCGACGGGAGTCGTTCGGATATTATTTCCTCTACACCCACGCCAAATATGGATGCACTGAAGCAGCATTATCCCCATAGCACTCTGCTTACCAGTGGTGAAAATGTAGGATTACCGGAGGGTCAAATGGGAAACTCTGAGGTTGGCCATTTGAATATCGGTGCAGGAAGAGTAGTTTATCAGGATCTTGTGAAGATTAACCGGGCCTGTGCCGACAACTCGATTGCCGACAATCCTGTGCTTCAGGAGGCCTTCGAATACGCAGCCACCCATAAAAAGGCCGTGCATTTTCTTGGTCTGGTCTCCGACGGGGGCGTCCATTCCATGGATACTCATTTATATAAACTCTGCGATCTTACCCGGGAGTATAGCCTGAAAAAGGTTTATATTCATGCACTTACGGATGGGCGTGATACCGATCCACAAAGTGGACTTGGGTTTATTCAAAAACTGGAATCGCATCTGGCTCAATCCAATGGTACCATTGCCACACTTACGGGCAGATATTATACGATGGACCGGGATAAGCGATGGGAGCGAATCAGAATGGGTTACGATGCCCTGGTGCACGGAAAGGGCACAAAAGTGCGTTCGGTTACCGAGGCGATGCGTGCTTCCTATGCCCAGGGTGTTACCGATGAGTTTATTAAGCCGCTGGTGGTTGTGGATGATAACGATGAGCCCATCGGCAAAATTTCCGCGGGCGATGTGGTAATCTGTTTTAATTTCCGTACCGATCGCTTGCGTCAAATTACCCATGTGCTTACGCAGCAAGACATGCCGGAACAGGGTATGAATACTCTTCCGTTGAAATATTATACCCTTACCCGTTATGATGATCGGTTTAAAGCGGTGAAGGTCATTTATGATAAAGAAAATGTGCGCATGACGATGGGAGAGGTAGTTGCTGCAGCGGGCCGACGACAGTTGCGTATCGCCGAAACCGAGAAGTATGCGCATGTAACCTTCTTTTTCAGTGGAGGTCGCGAAGAGGTGTTTGTGGGAGAGAAACGGATAATGATCCCATCTCCTAAAGTTGCTACCTATGATTTACAGCCCGAAATGAGTGCTTTTTTGGTAAAAGATGCCATAATTAAGGAATTGAACGAAAAAACGGTTGATTTTGTTGTTTTAAATTTTGCTAATGGAGATATGGTGGGGCACACCGGGGTTTATGATGCCATTGTAAAGGCGGTTCAAACCGTCGATCAGTGCGTTGGGGAGGTAGTGACGGCTGCCCGTAACCATGGGTATGACGTACTGATTATTGCCGACCATGGAAATGCGGATTATGCGGTTAATCCTGATGGCTCACCCAATACAGCCCATTCTACTAATCCGGTACCGGCGGTTTTAGTTTCTGATTATTATACCGCGATACAGCCGGGTATTCTGGCTGATGTGGCCCCCACATTGCTAAAAATCCTGGATATCCCTCAGCCTGAGGAGATGACAGGGAAAGCCCTGATATAAAGAAATAAGGCTGTCTGGAATTAATCCGGACAGCCTTATTCATTGGTTTTACGGCTCCTAATAGCGATTGGATTGGCGCCCACCGTCACGGTGGTTGCTTCTACCGTTTCCGCCGCGGTATCCGCCACCGCCCCCTTCACTGCGGTATCCACCGCCACTTCCTTCACTGCGGTATCCGCCGCCACCCCCTCCACGGTTGTCTTCACGTGGACGAGCTTTTTTTACGATAATTGTACTTCCTTCGAATTCTGTTTCATTTGTTTGAGCAATGGCATCATTACCTTCCTGCTCATTATCCATCTCCACAAATCCATACTTTTTGGAAAATCCGGTCTCTTTGTCCATAATAACTCTGGCGCTTTTAACTTCGCCAAATTGTTCAAACAGAGTTTTCAGACTCTCATCGTTGGTCCTGGAACTCAATTTTGCAATAAAAATGTTCATTTTGTAAAAAAAATTAAAGTGAATAAAACGCCCGAAAGGAAGAATGCAGTTAAACCCGGTTAATGGAGCCACAAAACAACGTTGCCGATCGATGCATGAACAAATAATTAGTTAAGACAAATATACAACTCCAATTGTATCAAATGCAATTTTTCAAAAATTTTTTTCACTTCTTTAACCTTTTCTTTTTCAATGGATTATTTAATGATAAATTTCTTCTTTGTCGGCTGCTTTCCTACTAATGACGTGAGAATATATACACCGGGCTGTAGCGTCCTGACATCGATTATTGTTTCTGAATTTTTCGTATTTATAGGGGGAGTAAGGGCTTGTATTCCTGCGATGGAACAAATGTTAAGTAATTGAAAATCAGTGTTTTCATGCTTAATTGTGAGGAAATCTCCGGTAGGGTTTGGGAATAATGTGATTTGTTTTTCGTGGGATGGTCCCCCGATTCCACTAATGAAGGTGGGTGTGTCTGTCACCAGGGAAATAGCGGGGTCAAAAATTATTTCCTCCACACAGAATTCCAGTGGGATCAGAAAATATTGACCGTTATAAGTGTGCTTCAGGGTTATCAGGGTGTCGGCATACTCGTTTTTAAGGAGCAGCGTGACTGGCATCTCGAAGAAATCCACGGCGGGATGGGAGGTTTCCTGATAAAGCGATATTTCGAAAAGTGCGTTGCATCCTGGCGTGTACCGGATCGTGTAGGAAGGATAGCCCTCCCCGTAATACCAGTCGTTGAAAAAAGAACCGAGCGAGGTGTCGGCGGCCTCTTCCATCGATTCAATAAAATGGTCCATTCCGGCAAACCCGTGCCATACTTCCGGATGGTATAAATAGTTGTTTATGCCCTGAAAGAAGGCTGAATCGCCTATTACGCTGCGTAACATATGCAGAACCATAGCTCCTTTATTATAGCTGAGCCGTGCATCGAAAATACGTGCTACGTCGGTGGTATCTGAAACATACACCGAGCCGCCGGGCTGAGTGAGGATATGAGCGCGTTTTTGTGTTTTCCATATCGTCCAGAAATCGGTCTCCGGGAAGAGATACTCATACGCCAGCCCGCTGAGGTAAGTGGCAAATCCCTCATTGAGAAAGATATCATGCCAGCTGGCAGTGGTTACCATATTACCAAACCATTGGTGTGCCAGCTCGTGCACCAATAGCTCGTAGTCCCAACTACCAGTAGAGGTCATGGTCTGATGCTCCATTGCACCACCCCGGTTCCATTGCATATGCCCGTATTTTTCTTCCTGAAAGGGATAAGGACCAAAAAGGGAACTAAACAGTGATATTGCTTCAGGCAAACTCGCTGTAGTGGCCTGTGCAATGGAAAAATCTTCTGCATACGCCAGGTTCTCAATCGAAAAATGCATCGTACCGATTACCACTTCTTGGGTGAATTTTTCGTATACCGACACCGCAAAGGCAACATTGTAGGGCACAATGGGGTAACGGTGCTGCCAAAACTGGGTTATTGTCCCATTTTTGTGTTTTTGTGTTTCGACGTTCAGGCCATTGGCTCCGGATTCATACCCGACAGGGAACGTCAGCTCCATATCGAGTGAATCGATTTTGTCGGCCATTCCTTCCGGAACAGGCCACCAGTCTGAGGCTCCGTAAGGCTCGGCGAATGTGGCCAGCACGGGAATCCCTTCATGTTCATCCTGAAGAAAATATCCATTATCGGGGGGCACACCACCATACCAGATTTGTGTTGAATACGAAAAGGCTGGCAATAAAGCCGTCGGGAACCGGAGTGTTAAAAGGTATCCGTCGTGCGAGAAATCGATCGGTGTATTATGGAAAAGAATGGAGTCGGGAGTGAGTTCCGGTGCTAAAAGCAATACTAGGGTATCGGTGGTTTCCTGAACCATGAAATGATGGGTTGCAATGCCCTGAA
>RZYD01000251.1 GCA_009930445.1 Bacteroidia bacterium
TTCCGATATCCGCTTCGGCATATTATAGCTCAATGTTACATTTCGAACCCGGAGAAAACTTCCATCTTCAAGGTAACGGGAGGAGGTTTTATTCGACGATTGGTTACCGTTCATAACCGGTTTAGGATGGGTGGCCTCATCGCCGGGGAATTCCCATCGCGACCAGTCATCCTGTAGTTTCATCATATTGTACCCCAGGTAAGCGCCATCGGCATCAAAAAACATACGCGACTGGTTATAGATTTCATTTCCATATACAAAATTAAGATGGAAACTTAGCATCAGGTTTTTCCAGGAGAGATCATTTCGCATACCCCCGGTAAAATCAGGTGAGGCTTGTCCTGCCTTTTGATACGTGGCATCAGAGTATATATTGGTGGTTTCGGTGGAAATTACGTTACCCTGATCATCGCGAATAATTTTTTCCCATAGTGGATCTCCATTCGCTGGATCAACACCAGCCCAAACCGGCATATACCAGGTAAACATATCTTCCCCTGGTTCAATAATTTGATAAATCGACCCCACAGTCTGAAGCATGTACCCGTCTTCAATAGCAGGAATTTCAACTACTTCATTGTGATTAAAGGCAATATTGAATGCCGTCCTCCATGCGAATTCTCCTTCGAAATTTGTTGTTGTTAACTGAAATTCTAATCCTCTGTTTCTTACGGCCCCGGCGTTGCGGGTTTGGTATTCGAACCCGGTGGAAGGTGCTACCGGCACATTCAGCAAGAGGTCTTTGTTTTCGATGGTATAAAAATCAACCGAGAGATCAATTCGGTTAAAAAAGCCAATATCAAACCCGGCATTGAACATGGCCGCCGATTCCCAACCCAGATCTGGATTAGCCATGTTTACCGGCACTGCGCCGTTGGTGTTTGCATACTGCGGGTGGAAGCTATAGTTCGCCAGATACTGGAAGGATCCGATGTTGGCATTACCTGTAATACCATAACTGGTACGGGCTTTTAAGAAGTGGATTAATGACGAGTTTTTTAGGAATTCTTCATTGGAAACCAGCCACGAAACTGCGGCGGAAGGGAAGCTTCCCCAGCGGTTATTGGGCCCAAAATTCGACGACCCATCGATTCGATAGGACAGGGTGGCAAAATACCTGTTGGAGTAACTGTATTGTGCCTGCGAGAAAACCGACGAGGTCGCACTGGGTGTGATAACTCCGCCAACCTCAAAGGGTAATCCGGCGTTGAGTACGGTAAGTCCGGCCGCAATATCAACCACACTGGCCGACATGAAATTATAGTTTCCTTCGGAATACTCTGTACCCAGAATCGCATTAATGCTATGTTTTCCGAACTCCTTATCTGCTTTTAGCATATTCGAAGTCAGCCAGTATTGACCTAAGCCGGCCGAATTGTATAAGTAGCCGTTATCATATTCTGTACTGTATGTGCGTGGGTCTACATACGAGGCGTAGGTATCAAACCCCATATTTGCACGGTTGGAAGAAGTGAACGACAGCCAGTCGGTGAAGTTATAATTCAGGATAAAGTCACCCATAATTGTTGATCCGGTGCCATATAAAAAATTATACGCTTCGCTTTGCAGGTAATTTCTTTGGTCTTGTGAATACCATTTGCTTCCGTCGGGTCTCCGGTCGCTATCGATATACACCGGGTTCCCTTCTGCATCATACGGATTATCCCAGGGCGTATTTTTGTAAGGATCTTCCAACGTAGTGTAATGATGGTAGTTGGACCCGGAAGTCGAAAAAGCAACGCGTGTTTTAACATTCAGGCGTTTTGTAATGTCGAAATCCAGGTTCATACGGGTGTTAAAACGACGATAATCGGTATTGATCAGGGTTCCGTCTTCATTATAATAATCAGCACTGATAAAATACCGCATTCTGTCGGTACTGTTACTCATCGAAAAGTAATAATCCTGAAGCACTCCTGTATTGAAGGCTGCGTCAAGCCAGTCATAATCTTGTTGTAACAGGGATTCGGGGCGTTGAAGCGCAAAGAGAGCAGGGCTGAACATCAGTCGCTGGGTTTCATAAAGTTCTTCGCTGTTCATCAGTTCGAACCGGCCCTGGGATACTTTTTTCAGGCCTGAAGAAGCTTTAAACTGGTATTGTGGACCCTGGTTGTGTTTCCCGTGCTTTGTGGTAACAACAATAACCCCTCCTGCGGCTCTGGAACCATAAAGACCCGTTGCTCCGGCATCCTTCAGAATCGTCAGTGATTCCACATCGTTGGGGTTAAATTCACCGCCAATAATACCATCAACTACATACAAGGGGTCGGAGGCCGCTGTAATGGAACCCGTACCGCGAATACGAATTTCAGCTCCTTCGCCGGGTTGTCCGCTGGCTGCTGAAACCATAACGCCGGCTGCTTTTCCCTGAAGCATAGTTCCTACATCCGCAGTAGCAATATCAGTAAGTTCAATCGCTTCGATGGTAATTACTGAACTGCTGAGCTCCGATTTTTTGCGACTGGAGTACCCTACTGCCACAACCGCATCCAGGCCTACGGCATCTTCCTCCAGCGCAATGGAAAGCGTGGTTTTATCTCCAACAGGAATCTCCTGCGTTTTCATTCCAACAAAAGTAACGACTAACACAATCGATGGTTTGTCGACAGTGATTGAAAACCGCCCATTGCTGTCGGTAGCGGCACCCATGGTAGTTCCTTTCACCAACACATTCACCCCGGGAACAGGTTCGCCCCCGAAGGCTGTAATGGTACCGGTTATCGTACGCGACTGCCCGAAGGTTATCAACGACAGGCCCAGAAATGCAATGAGCATCCCCGCCATCCTGAAACATTTTTTCGTACTAAATTCTGACATATCCTGTATTTTATGTTAATGATTAATGTGTGATTGTTATTTCGGCATTTTCACCCTGAAAATCATGGGCCGATAATGCGATTATTACTTTTCCGTTTTCATATTTCCATTCGGTAATTTCAAGGTTTTCGTTTGAACTGGTTACTTGAATGGGCGCATGGTCAAGCCGAATTTCCATTTGCTGGCTACCATACACCCTTACATGATAACGGGTGTCCTTTTTATTCTTTTTTTCTATCCGGTACAGGTTAAACGTGGCTTTGTTGAGGTCGGCAGAATAATTTTGCTCTCGGTTACCAAAGCGGTAAATGAAAGTATATTCCTTGTTTTCCAACGGGGGCAGATAAAAATAGGTGTATCCCTGATCGTTAAAAAATGCAGGAATCACTACTCCGTCGACCGTTGCTTCCTGAACGAGGGCGTTTTGTGGATTTTTAATCTTAAGTACCATATTTTTTACAAAATCGTGCAAATAGGCCCATTGAGGCATTGCACGGTTATCGATATACACAGAACCCGGGTTTTCTTCTTGAATTATCGTGTATTTTTTATAAAGCCACTGGGCATTAAATTGTTCTGTGTTTTTTGCCAGATACCAGTTGGGTTGCGCTTGGATATTTTTAAAATATTCTATCCAACGGGCGTTGAGATCATCCTGAAAACTATCGTCGGTGGCAATCAGATTGGCCCAATGGGCTTCAATGAAATTTGTTTTTATTGCAGAGAGGTCTTTTTTTGGCAATGATGCCGGTTCAAACCAATAATTATCATAATTATGCCGGTCGATAACTAAAACACCGTTATCAATGCCACCCCCTTCTTCGATGGGTGGATTGAGTTCCGATACCTCCTGCAGCAGCGTGTTGGCATATTTTACACCGTTTTGTCGCAGAATTTTTCCTAAACTGTAAGGGTTGCCCGACGGATTCCAGTAATAGGAATAGGCACAGGGTACAAAACTTTCAGGAAAGGAGTGGCCGTTTTTTTTATCGATTCCGTACTGGGCAAGGATTTCTTTATAGCATTGGATATGCGCGTGAATTTCTTCTTCCGGCCAGGGGTGGTCATCCTGAATATTATACCATTCGGCACGTTTACGGATACCGTCTTCAGGCCAGTATTCATGCCCTACGCCATGGAGCGCAAATTCAAGATAGGCTGAATTTTCACTACATAGTCCATACTACGGATTTGATGAATGCTGATTTTATCCGAGTTATCCCAGTTTTCTTTTTCGCGTGTTGTTGTCGGGTACTGGGCACAGACGTTCAGGCGATCCATTTCGGCTAAAATAAATGCCCCCTGAAGGCGAATACCCAGCGCTTCACCGATTACCACAAACGGGGTATAATCCTGTTCGTCCATACGGTGACGAAACCCGATTCTCCACGG
>RZYD01000252.1 GCA_009930445.1 Bacteroidia bacterium
CAACGTGAAAACAATGCATGTAAATTTTTTCATTCATCCATGTATTAAGGTTATTGTATTCAAATTACATTTTAATGATTAGCAAATTTGATTGTATTTGCAGTAGATAAAAGAGTCGTTCTTGGGTTTTGTATTACAACGTTCCTTTATTTCCATCTTTTACATACTGTGGTAAACAAATTATCAAACATCAAGAATAAAAGAAAAATAGCTGGTTAAACGAATCGCAAATTCATTGCTTCATTTTATACCTTAAAGGTAAGAAGAGATCCCGGATCCAGTTAAAAAAGCTCCACTTCAAAAACCCTAAACCCGGATAAAAATACCCCTGCAAAAACCCTTCACTGAGATATTTACTTATTGATTTTAAGTAAGTTATATTTAAGATTTCGACTTAACAGCGAGCCATGGGCGGGGGGATTAAAATCCCACCAGATACGAGGAAAGATGAACATCACGGGGCAGTGCCATTTTCTTTCGCAAACGGTATCGACGGATTTCAGCACCTTTATACGAAATGTTTAAAATGGAGGCGATCTCCTGTGTGGTTAAATCCATACGGATAAAGGCACAGATTCGCAAATCGCTGGCAGTTAGTTCAGGAAATTTCTCTTTAAGCTTTTTAAAGAAATCATCATGCACCTCGTCGAAATACATCTCAAACAGCTCATTTTGCTGTTTAATATCGATTTCCTTCTTTATTCTGCGCTTTAACCCCGAAATTCGTTCTTTAGCCTTTGCATTGACTACAAAATCCTGAATACTGTTGAGGTCTTCTTCGACTTTTTTGAGAAATTTATTCTTTTGTACAATACCCAGGGTTTGATTGGCCAGTTCTTTGTTTCGATGGGTTACTTTCGACTGCAATTTTTCTTTTTCAAGTTCAATTATTTTTTTCTCTGCAACTAAGGCTTCCTGTTTCAATACCTGTTCCCGTTTTCTAAACTTTTCCTGCTGGAGCAATTGTTCCTGTTGTTTCACTTTCTTTATTCGTCGCAGAACCGATACCGTAATCACGATGGCCATCAGAATCAATACCAGCACATAAGCAATACAGGCCCATGTTGTGCGGTAAAAAGGAGGAGTAACAATAAACTGGAATTTTAACGGACTGGTTGTACCCCCGAAAACATTGCGCGCCCTGATGTTCATCACATATTTCCCTTCGGGGATATTGGTGATTTCCCGGTGATCGAGGCGTTCCCATGCAGACCAGTCCTGGTCATACCCTTCTAAAAAGGTTGAATAGGTTAATTTTTCAGGATGTTCAAAATCAACGGCAGAAAAGAAAAAATGAATGCCTTTGCTTTTATACTGAATGGTTATAGGTTCATTATTTTGTTCAAAAATCTTGCCCGAAAACAGGGGTGTGGTTTTGTCTGATAATCTGATTTGCTGTAAATAAACCCTGAACTCCTGCTGGTACTTCTTTCTGTATTGGTCGTTATAAACAATAAAACCATTTTCATACCCCATGAGCGAGGTGTGGGTGGAAATTGAATTCACAAATTCAAAATTATCAATAAAGGTTCCTTGTAATGCGTTAAATGGGGTTTGAATCATCGAATATTTTCCATTTTCAAGAATACGCATAACAAAAATCTGCCGGTTGGCCCCGCCCCATATATCGCCTTCTTTTGTTTCATAGGCGAAATTCACTTTTTTACCCATAAACAGGGTATTAAATTCCTGTGAAGGAATAACACTATCCATATCGGGGTTATAAATATAGGATCCTTCGGGCGTTAAAAACACGATCCTGTCTTTTATTCGGGTAACATTTATCCCATAATTACGCCTGAACCCTTTTTCCTGGCCAAAAAATTCAACGTGTTCAATTGAATCATAACCTTCACTTAACGTAATATGGTAAACGCCTTTAAGCACATGACTAATCCATAAATTTTCGTTCTCATCTGCATGGAATATCCGGGTCGACTTGTCGAATCCCTGTAACCTTTTCAGGAATTTCCACTCACCGTTCTTATTTTCAAAAACGATAAGGCCATTATAGGTTCCGGCAACCATTCGGTCAGGATTTTTTTTCGAACGAATGAACTTCCAAACCCCCGGATAATTGACTATCTTCTTTGAAACGGTTCCCTCAATGCGATAGACCCCATTGTTATGCCCACAAAATAATTCATCGCCGATCACCTCTAATGACCAAACCTGTCCTTTGGTCTCATTTATCAAAGTAAACAGGGTATTACGAATAGTAAACGGGGTAAGCTGGTTTAATTCTTTATAAAAAAGGCCTCGGTTGGTACCCAGGTAAAGAATATTATTGTGAACAATAGCCGCATATCCGGCACCAATACCATTGTATTTATTGAGTAAACGAAATGGCGAATTGATTTTCAGCAAGTCAATTCCATTATCAGTCCCCAACCACAGATTGCTATTCAAATCCGTATATAAACATAAAATGGTGTTATTTTGCAACCCGGTCGATTCATTCATGTGTAAAACAGGAACGCCGTTTTTCGTAAACAGGACAACACCATTCTGAACCGTACCAAAAGCAATATGTTCATCGTAGGTATTAATAGCCGTATATACCTGATTGGTAATAAAAAATGGAGTCAGGTCGCGATTCCATTCCAACACATTTTTCCCATTATACAAAAATACACCATGGTCGAGGGTTGTAATAAGCAGTTGACCCTCGAACGGTAAAACAGCGGTAACTTCCTTATCATTAAAAAACTCAGCGCCCGGTAATGGCTCCAACGCTCCGTTCTTCCATACATAAATACCGGCCGTATTATCCGTTATGTATAGTGTTTTTTCAACCATGTAAGAAAAATGAAACAGATGGGGTGCATCAATAACACGAATTGCTTCCCCATTATATATAATCAAATGTTTGTACGACTGGAAGATTATCGATCCATCCATTGGATGGATTTTCCATATCTCTTCAAATTCTTCCTTTTGGATGCCTGAAAGCGCATACAACGAGTGATAGTGCATCGTCCCGCTGCTATCGCGTTCGAAAAATCCAAAATCATTTCCACACCCAATATAAATTCGGTCGGTTGAGTCGATAAAGAGACTCCGTATCACCGATTGGCCCTCGAAGGTGTGGGTGGTCCAATTTTGTCCATCAAATTCAAGTAACCCGCTATTATTGGCAAAATACATCAAACCCTTCGACGATTGCGAAATCATCCATGATTGCAACCCGGCCTGGTAATCAGAACGTTTATAATGGGATAATAAGGGATACCCGATATTATCCAGTTGCGAAAACAACCGTGAATTTAAAAAAAGAAAGCCAACAAGAATGCTATATTTTAGCAGTTGCTTTATCATTAGGAGCCGATTTATGCTCAAAAATAAGAAATTATATGCGATATATGTGATTTTTACACAGGCAATACATTTCAGAAAACGAGGCTACTGATAAACCCTGACCGGATTACCCAAAACAATTAAAACGTGTCATTTAAATCAGCAATTTTAAAAAGTTCAAAATAGCGTTTTACAATAATTTTTCGTCCTTTTTTACTGATTAAACCTTCATGCGAGAAGTCGGCTAAAATTCGAACCAGTGTTTCGACAGCGATACCCACAATATTGGCAAAATCTTTCCGTGTCAGTTCAATTTCAATTTCATTCTCACGGTTTGTATTTTGTCGAAAATTTTCATTAAGAATCAAAAGCGTAAGGGCTACCCTTTCCCGGACGCTTTTTTTGGTAAACGTGGCAATAAAATTAACCATCACACCAAATTCGTGACTAAGTTTTTTTACCAACAATTTCGATAACTCCTGATGTCGGTCAAGAAGTCGCACCAATTTATCTTTTGAAATAAAACCAATCGACGAATCGGTGATTGTTGCGGCCGAGTCATGATACCGCTCTTCCCCCAGAAAGGCAGCGTAACCGATCATTTCTCCTTCACTGCATAAATAAATAATCTGTTCTTTCCCACTATTCAATGTTTTGAACTTTTTGATTTTTCCGGTTTTAACAAAAAATATTCCGGAAGGAAATGCGCCTTCATGAAATATGGTCTGCCCACGCTTAAATCGTTTAACGATCATTTGCTGGTTAAAATCACTTTTTACATACCCGGGTAAACTCTCAAAATCAAATTCCCGTTTCAAATAAAAGCGCTCACGTATTTTAGTAGCTGAATCATCCATGGGGTCAAATTTAAGATAAAATTA
>RZYD01000253.1 GCA_009930445.1 Bacteroidia bacterium
GGAAGCTGAAAGCCCTGCTCCCAGCACTAAAATTCTTTTCATGGTATGGGTTTTTATTGCGGTGCTAAAGTAAAAGATATTTATCAGGTTTGGAGAATAGAAATGTATTTTTTTCACAAAAAAAACCGTACAGCATTATTATAAAACCATCATACAAAAATAGAGAATCAACGGCTAACGGCTTTCTGCCAGCCTTCCGATTCTAAAAAACAACTACCTTTTTGGTATTTTCGATTGATATAAAAAAAGGAAGGGTTATTCCGAAAGGTACGTTTTCAGGTAGGCATAATCCGGGCATAATTCTCCCTGATGCAAAATCAGTGCTTTTTTAATGGGGGAAGGCAGGGTCAATGCTTCAAAAGGTTGTTTGTAATCGCAGGTCACAATTGCAGGAATATATTTAAGCAGTGCATTACTGAAAGCTTCTGATGCTTCTTTCGGAAGCTCACTGGGAAGAATGTCTACGGCCATTACCAAAACACCTTCTCCCTGAAATCCACGCACTGGCTGGCGCGTAAAAGGATTATAGACAAATACAGGATCTTCGATTTCAGTCCCTTTATGGGTGCACGCAATGGAGCCATCAGGGTCGCAGGTAATATCGCCAATCACAGTAAGTTTTGGCCTTCCATTATGAAAAAGCTGTTCCAGATAGTCCTTGGTAACAATACGGGGATAGCGTTCATCCCAGTACATACAATTCATCAAACAGGAAAGCGACGGGACATATTGGGTAAAGTTGTTTTGATAGGCTTCGGGGTGCGCATAGTAATGCGACAAATCAAACGATTCCGTAATTTCATTATTTTTTGAAAGGTGTTTTTCTTCAAATACAGTTTTATACACCACATTTCCGGGTAACGATTTTTCATTTTGCAATTGAAGAAGCTGTTCGGGAGAGCGTTCAATAACCGGGAGCAGGTGGAGAATTTCCTGAGCGCCTTTCGACACATTTCCGTAACCGGTAAAGCCAAAGGTCAGAGGCGAAACCTCAGCTGGCAAACCCACTTTGGCAATTTGCATTCCCACGGCAGAGATGGACATCTTTGCGTCGTCGAGGGAAGCATATTGATGTGCCTGTTTTAAAGTGACAAAAGGGGTATTTATGCCCAATGCCGCATAGCGCTGACCGAGCGACCACAAGCTGTTAATCATTCCGGCCAGGCCAGCGTATCGCCCGAAAAAAATCAGCCGGTGACCCGCTTCATCGGCAATTTTCTCATAATCAATAAGGTTAACCCTGTTTTTGATCATCTGTTTTAGCATTGGCATATTGTACGACTGCCCTTTAATCACATGGGAAAAGAAAATATAGGTTTTTTCGGGTTCAAAAAAAGCATCGGGCATTTCCTTTACACCAAAAATTACATCACATCCTTTAAAATCATCCACAAGTGTGGCCCCTGCAGCCTGATATTGATCATCAGTAAAGATACGTTTCGGGGAACGGGCTACGAGAGGGTTCAGATTATGGTAGGAAACCAGTTTTTTTACGTGATTGGGAATTATGGCCACCCTACGTTCGAGGGCATATTTGTCTTCATGGCGGATTCCAAAGGTTCGATTCATCATTTCCTGCATTTTTCAGCGGACAAATCTACTGATTTTTTACCACATTTCATACAAAATGCGTCCGGGTTCCGCGATACATCGGCATTTTTCTATTCCATTCCCTCATCAAATCCAGGCCGCACAAAACAGGAGGCCAGTGGAAATTTCGCATTAATCTCTTCTTTTAACAGCGACAAATAATGCAAAATATCAAAAATCTCGTTTTCGGCCTCCGGAATCTCCAGCAACAGGTCGCACCAGGCATCGAACAGGTCGTCGATAGCCAGCATCGCCACTTTCATACTGCCGTTCGCATCGCGCTCAACCGCATAAAGATGTTCTGAATCTTCAGCTGACATGGCGCGGAAGACTTTTGAAAGCAATAATGATTTATTCCACTCAATTACTTCCAATGCATTCACGATAATTGGGTCAGCTTCAAGACCATTATCATTTTCGTCGCCTGAGTTACCCCCCAGGAATGCACACTGATACTTACCCGATCGAATACTCCAGTCGATCATTAAATCATAACAATAAACGGCCTTTCGGCATAACTCATGATCCATAACATCCTCAAAATCAACTACATCATCAGGGCATTCACATCCTTTTAATTTACTGATTTCCATATAACTGTCGTCTTCTTTCATCATCAGATCCATAAACTGCCAAAAAGATTCTTCCTGATTGATGAGTTCAAAAAGAGTCAAATTAGGGCCGGGCAAAGCCCCTCCGGAGAAATCATCCTTTTCCGTTGCCGTATAGTCAATGACTTCTTTTCGAAGCCGGTAGTTTGCACAGCGACTGGCAAACAGGCAACGTTCACACCACCGGTTACAATAATTATCAATTCCGGGAATCAAAACTTGGTCGGAGGCGATTTCCATTTTATTTTTTTTCTCTTTCATCATCGTCGATTTTCTATTAATGCAGAAAAGCCTAAAAATGAACCCATAAAAATGGAAAAAAAGTGACTTTAAACGATTGCATCCTTCCCATGAAAAATGATTAACAATTTATTAATCAAATTCGTATGAAAATTCATATCTTTGCGATCCAAATAGCTATATCATGCTATACGATTGAGAAACAACATTTTATAATCAATAAAGGAGGATTCAAATGAATCAGAAAATGAATCGCAAAAATGTGTATACCTTTGGAAATAAAGAAGCTGAAGGAAAAGCAGACATGAAAAACCTGCTGGGTGGTAAGGGTGCTAACCTGGCAGAGATGAACCTTATCGGCGTTCCGGTACCTCCGGGATTCACCATTACTACCGAAGTATGTACCGACTATAACCGCCTTGGAAAAGACGCCGTTGTAGAAATGCTGAAACCAGAAGTAGAAGCAGCCATTATCAAACTGGAAAGGATTATGGGTGCTGGTTTTGGTGATAAAGAAAATCCATTACTTGTTTCAGTACGCTCTGGAGCCCGTGCCTCCATGCCCGGAATGATGGATACTGTACTCAATCTGGGACTAAACGACGAAGCGGTGGCCGGAATTGCTAAAAAATCCGGAAATGAACGCTTCGCATGGGATTCATACCGTCGTTTTGTTCAAATGTACGGCGATGTGGTTATGGGAATGAAACCAGCCTCAAAAGAGGAGCATGACCCATTCGAAGTAATTATCGAAGCCATTAAAGAAGAACGGGGCGTTGAACTCGACACCCAATTGACAGTAGACGATCTGAAAGAAATGGTTCGTCGCTTTAAAACAGCCGTAAAAAATCAAACGGGTCAAGAATTTCCTACAGATCCATGGATCCAGCTATGGGGATCAGTACTGGCGGTTTTCGACAGCTGGAATAACGAACGTGCCATACTGTACCGCAAACTGGAAGGTATCCCCGATGCATGGGGAACAGCAGTGAATGTGCAGGCAATGGTATTTGGGAATATGGGCGAAAGTTCTGCCACCGGGGTTGCATTTACACGCGACGCAGCAACGGGTGAAAATATTTTCAACGGCGAATACCTGATCAATGCCCAAGGTGAAGATGTGGTAGCCGGAATTCGCACACCACAACAAATCACAAAAGAAGGATCACAACGCTGGGCCCAACTGGCCAATATCTCAGAACAGGAAAGAGCCGAAAAATATCCGTCACTGGAAGAAACCATGCCGGAGCTTTATAAACAACTGTTCGAAACGCAAAATAAACTCGAAAAACATTACGCCGATATGCAGGATCTCGAATTTACCATTCAGGAAGGTAAATTATGGTTACTTCAGACACGTAACGGAAAACGCACCGGCGCTGCCATGGTACGAATCGCCATGGAGATGCTTGACGAAGGGATGATAAATGAAGAAACGGCCCTCCTTCGCGTCAGCCCAAACCGTCTGGACGAACTGCTTCACCCGGTTTTCGAAGAACAGGCATTACTTGATGCCACCCCGATTACCAAAGGGCTTCCAGCTTCTCCCGGCGCAGCCACAGGGCAAATTGTTTTCTTTGCTGATGAAGCAAAAAACTATGCAAATACCATTCTGGTACGTACGGAAACCTCTCCCGAAGATCTGGAAGGAATGAATATCGCCAATGGGATCCTTACAGCCCGCGGAGGAATGACCTCGCATGCCGCTGTTGTTGCCCGGGGAATGGGAAAATGCTG
>RZYD01000254.1 GCA_009930445.1 Bacteroidia bacterium
GTTGGGCACAGTTTCAAGAATCAGGCAACGATCCTCAGAAAGAATGCTGTTCTGTTCTTCTGTTTTCTCTGCTGGTGGCGGAATGAGTGCCAGAATCTCATCACAATATGGTTTAAATTCTGCGATATCTTTCTTTATATAGGAAGAGTTCATGATTGATTGCCCAGACTTATTCCCACTGTTTTGCATCATGAAGTTCACATAGTTCAGATTCAAAACTGCAAATAAGCTGTCTTCATAGGTTGGAGGATTTGTTATAATGCTATCGTAATATGCGATAGGTATTGACCAGTTCTCCTCCTTGATATCACATTTAAGAGCGAGGTGCCCGGCAACTTTGGTCAGAATAGTATTATTTTGTATAACCGTATTGTTTTCATAATAGGATTTCAGAGCAGCAAAATCTGAGGTTAGATTGTTCTCAAGTGCAAAAAGTTCATGTAATGCTGCCATGGAATAAATAGACTGAGGATAAGTGTTTATCAAAGATTGAAACAGACTTTCAGCCTGATTATAGTTTTCACTAACAAGTAGCGACTGACATGAATCATATACCGTTCCCGGCACTCCATTATCCGGATATGCCATGTATGGAGGGCACCATTCCGGCTGCCAGGTATATCCTGTTGGATAGAAATCATAATATGGATTAAAGAATGTTCCCCAGCAATTGTATCTCACATCATTCTGGAAAGAGTATTGAGAAGAGTCATATCGGTGATATATTAATGGATCCAGTGGAGCACCTGCATTATCCTCATCAATAACACGGTTAAGATGGAAGTAGTAGGGGAAACTAAAAGTAGTACTGGTTAATTCATAACTTGAATTATCCATAATTTCCTGTGTCTGTGAATTGTTTAAGGCATTCATATTTCCTGCCACACGGAATGAACAGTGATCTCCAAGCCATATTCCATACATGTTATTAGAAATATGGTTGTCATTTATAATTCCCCTGGAGCCATAAGCGGTTATTCCTGAATGTGAACAGTTAGAGACATTATTCTCCTCAACCTTAATTTTATCCACAGTTCCATAACCACATTGCATAATTTTTATACCATCATAATATCCTTCAATAGTATTGTTTTCGATTTCATATTTCCTGTAATTCCAGATATGGATGGCCGGTTTATCTACTCCATCGGAGAAATCATTATCTGTTAATGAGATATAGTTGTCATTGTCATCCTGATTTTCAAGGTAAATCTCTGTTTTGAGAATATCAGTGTTTGTTATAGTAACTGACCCTCGGTGTGAGGAAAAGCTTTTACAATCTGTTATGGTACCATTAGTAAGAGTAACGATATTACACCAACTTTCAACAGAACAATTCGAAAACTCTGTATTCAGAAGAGTGAGATTTTGGGATTCATTTTTCAGATAAATATTCCATGACGCATTGTTTTGTGAATTAAAAACGACATCACTACCAATTGAGAGATCACCTTCAACGACTAAGCAATTATCCGAATGCGTTCCTGTTATAGTAACACTATCACCAATTATAAGTGTAGCTCCTTGATCAACAATAAGGTTAGCGTCATTGACCAGATGTAACACTGCATTTTTATAAATTGTCAGCTGAGTACCTTGTGGAACATGTATATCTTTAGAGATGCCAATTAATCCACGGTGGGTAATATTTGATGCAGCGGGAATATTGGTGGAGAGGAGTGTTGGGTATTCCAGAGATGTCTGACTGGCAATATTACCCAAATCTGAAAAAAGTGGTGTTTCTGGTTTAGACTCTTTATCCCTTTCCCATATCCAAGACTCATAAAAACTAATAATATTATCCAAATTTAAATCAGCATTAGCTAATGGTTGATTATTATATATATTTGAATAATAAGGTGTTTCCCCATTTGTGGAAGAAAATACATGGAAATTAAATTCTCCATGTTGATACATCTCATTATCAATAACCTCATTCTCAAGATCTGGTAAATTATCAGCAGGAGTTCCTGCTTCAAGAGGTTGACAAGCAGAATGAAAAACTGTTGTGTAATTCTCCAGATTATTAGCAAATGAACCACTTAAACATTGTTGCATCCAAAATGCCCTTTTTGTAACATCAATATTGTCTAATAAAGAGGCAAATTCAACATCTTGGATGTAATCATTTCCTTTTAATAGCAAGCAAGGATAGATTGGGTTCTTATCACCGCAGAAACTTCCATGTCCAAAAGTCCATATAAATAGAAAATCGTCCTTTGTCAATTGGGGATATCCATTTGAGCCATTAGAAAAACCCATAAGGACTTCTTCCACATGTTCTCTTGTTGCACTTAAATCAGTTATTGGAGCATATAAAGGAAAGTTAAAAGCAGAATTGTATCGGTCAGCTTGTCCATTGGGGTTAAAGTCTATTCCATTATAATAGATAACATATACATTCTCATCTGCATATCCAAAATTATTAATCAATGACTCGTACATCAAATATGTATCATTCCAAAACTCATTGCGTATAGTATCACCTAAGGCACCCCAAAGAGACAATGAATCCATTACACATTCTGTTTCATCTGGTTCTGAACCACAAATAAGGACTGCATACTTTTCTTGTGACTTTGCATCAAAACAAAGAGAGACTACAAGAAGAATTAATAGTATCTTTTTCATTTCTATTTAATTAAGTATAACAAACGTGATAGAATTTTCTTCTTCCCTAAAACACGGACTAAATATGTACCGTTATTAACTTTATTCCCATTTGTATCAGTCCCATCCCAAATAATATCTTTCGTTCCAACGACATCTGTAGTATTAAACTTTCTTACTAATTGACCATTTAGGTTATATATCTTTACTGTCAAAGGTTGTAAAGTCATACTAGAAACCGATATTGTCGTATTATTACTGAACGGATTTGGAAAGAACGCACATGAAAACGATTCTACTTCTTTCTCTTCTATTGATGAAACGTAGTCAAATTTTGAGATGAATATATCTGCATCATTATTATTTATATTCTGAGCAAGAAAAACAGCATATAAAAAATTTTCATGCATAAGAATATCATAATGGATAATATTCCAAGGTGATGAACATATTATTTGGCTATTCCATTCTCCAAAAACTTTATTATGATGGACAAGATATGAGCCTTCATCAGATTTTTCAACATCAAACAGATGAACATGACTAAGTTCATCAATTTCAATACGTTGAGACATTGGATCAATTACTACTACTTCTGAATCACTCCAACAAATACCATCATAATATCTGTACATTGTACTATCATTGTTGATAGTATCATTTGAGACTTCTTGCCGAAAAACAATATGAGGATTGCAATATTCATCAACATCAATTCCTGCCCCCCCTCCGATTGTATGCGGACTTATAAAATCAATGGGGCTCCAAATTTCATTATTCAGTTTTGAATAAACATATTTATCATCATTATATGTCTGATATTCTTCATGATAAAATGATATGATATGAATATCATTATTTAAATCCACAACAGCATCAGACACTCCAAATTGATGTGGTCCGGGATGCACCTGGAAAACTTGACTCCAAGTATTATTATGATAATATTTATAATAACTTGAACCATTATTATAATCCGTATACCAGAAGCAAAAAATTTTATTCTCATTATCAGCAATAAGAACAATATTTCTCGAACCAGGATGTTCGTTAGTAACTGTATCGACATTACTCCAGATATTATTTTCTAAATAACGCATCAAGACTACACTCTCTGAAGGATTACTTACATTATCATTATAAAAAATATAAACAGTATTGTTTAAATCTGAAATAATCTCAGGAGAATCACACCATGTATCAATATTCTGTGAAATGTCTTGGGGATTGGTCCATAAATAACCATTATCATCGGAATGGGAATAATATATTTTCTTATAATGAGTACCATAATCATGTACCCAAGTGCAATGAATATTCCCATTATTATCAATGGCGATACTTGGGTTCTTGTCAAGCCCCTCCATACTCGAAATATTCACCGGCTCAGTCCATACCTGGGAATATCCAATAATTGAAATAATACAAAAACAAATTGTAGATATAGTGTTTTTCATGGTAGATGGTTGAAATTTTCTATAAAGGTATAAAATTTCATTTATATACAGTTGCTTTGCATTCAAGTCTACTTCACCTGTTAGGTTTCAAAATATCCTCCTTAATAT
>RZYD01000255.1 GCA_009930445.1 Bacteroidia bacterium
ACCCGATGAGAAATTGATCTTCTGCCATATCGTGATGTAAAGATAAGTTAAATCCTCCCACAATTCTCCACATTTTACCACAAATTATTAACAATTGTTACATTTTTGAGCAGAAAAATATAATCAGGCAGGTGAAACTATTGATATTCAATGTATTGCATTTATTTTTTTGTGGGAGGTCTCTGTGGGTATGGTTTTGAAGTTCGGGCCGTCGAATTCAAATAATTTTGCCTATGGAAATTGTTTTCCGGATTATTCCCTATTTTTGTAAAAATAAATGCAGCGTACAATGAATGATAAGGCGCTTGATACGAGTGAAATAAAGGTGGGTTATATCGATCTGCGTGAAGTAGTTGAGGAAAAATCTCCGGGGTTATACGACAAAATCCCGGGATTCGTCATTCGTTACCTTCGTAAAATAGCGCATATTGATGATATCAACGCTTTGATGCAGCGTGCAAACGGAAAGGTGGGGCTGGAATTTAGCACCCTGTTGATGGAAGAATTTGGTGTGTCCGTTACAACCCAGGGGCTTGAAAATATTCCGAAAGAGGGTCGGATTCTCTTTGCCAGCAACCATCCACTTGGAGGATTTGATGGAATGGCTCTTTTTCATGCAGTTATTCCTATCCGACAGAATTTGATTTTTCAAGTGAATGACTTTCTGATGTACCTCGAAAATATGCGCAGGTATTTTATCCCTGTGAATAAATTGGGTTCCAATGCCTCCAATGTGCGTCGTCTTGAAATGGCTTACCGCGGTGATGATACGCTTCTGATTTTTCCTGCCGGGCTTTGTTCCCGAAAAAATAAAGGAGAAATTTGTGACCTGGAATGGAAGAAAACATTCGTCACGAAAGCAAAACATGCAAAACGCGATATTATCCCTGTGTTTATCTCCGGTCATAACTCCAGACGATTTTATCGGATTGCCCGATGGAGAAAGTTTTTTGGCATCCGGTTTAATATCGAAATGATGTATCTGGTTGATGAAGCTTATCGATTGAAAGATAAGAATATACGAATTATTTTTGGAAAGCCGATTCCCTGGACTGTTTTTGATAATCGCTACCGTGATGTGGAATGGGCACAAAGGGTTAAAAATCATGTGTATCGGCTGGAAAAAAATCCAAATGCTGAATTTAGTGTTGATAAAGAAGTATGAAGGATATTATAAAAAAAATTGAACGCTCACGGATTCTTTCAGAATTGAATCGGGCTCGTTTTGTCAGAAAAACAAATGCCGGCAGTAATGCAATTTATGTATTTACTGCCCATGAATGTCCGGTTCTGATGGAGGAAGTGGGAAGGCTAAGGGAAGAAACATTCCGTTTGGCTGGCGGAGGTACCGGGAAGGCTACGGACATCGACCATTACGATACCGATGAAAAACCATTTTATCAGCTTATCGTGTGGAATCCTGAGGAACAGGAAATTGTTGGAGGGTATCGGTTTATTCATGGGAAGGATATTTTTGTTGATGCATCGGGACGCGCGCGAAGTGCCACGGGTCATCTTTTTAGCTTTTCCCCGCATTTTGTTTCTACGTATCTTCCTCATACGGTGGAGCTGGGCCGCTCGTTTGTGCAGCCTCTTTTTCAGGCCAGTCGTGACCAAAGGAAAGGTCTTTTTGCCCTGGATAATCTTTGGGATGGGATCGGATCGTTGCATGTGGATTATCCCGACACCGAATATTTTTTTGGGAAAATTACGATGTATCCGCATTTTAATTCCATGGCACGTAATATTATTCTAAAGTTTATGCAACTCTATTTCCCGGATCCTGAAAAACTTGTAACCCCTCATGTACCGCTTGAAATTAATTTGGATACCGAATTCCTTACTACCCTTTTTGCCGGAAATGCCTATGATGCCGATTATAAAGTTATGGTTCGTGAAGTGCGAAGTCGTGGGGAAAATATACCCCCATTGGTCAATGCATATATGAATTTGTCGCCTACTATGCGGGTTTTCGGTACTTCGTTGAATGATACTTTTGGTGATGTGGAAGAGACGGGTATTTTAGTGACAATCAGGGATATAACTTCCCTGAAATATGAACGGTATGTAACTTCGTATCTGAAAACAAAGGAGGAGGATCCGGGTTCGTGAAGATACACTCCGCCACTTTTATTTGCAGCAGTCCTGATTTGCAACGCTGCCCACCCCCTGACCTTCCGGAGTATGCCTTTATTGGGCGCTCAAATGTGGGAAAGTCTTCGCTTATTAATATGATAACCGATCGTAAAGGATTGGCAAAAATTAGCGGGAAGCCCGGGAAAACGCGTTTGATTAATCATTTTTTGATGAATGAAACCTGGTATCTGGTAGATCTTCCCGGGTATGGTTTTGCTAAATTGTCAAAATCAGTAGCCGAAAAATGGGATAAAATGATTCGTGATTATCTTACCCGCCGAAAAAATCTTTTATCGGTTTTTCTTTTAATTGATGCCCGCCTCGAAATGCAGAATAACGATCGGGAGTTTATGGAATGGCTCGCTGTAAATGAGATCCCTTTTTTGTTACTTTTTACCAAAACCGATAAATTGGGAGTGAATCAGCTTAGCAGCAATATGGCTTCCTATAAACGTACTTTACTGAAATCATGGGAGACATTGCCTCCCTGTATTCTGAGCAGTAGTGTTACGAAAAAAGGAAAAGAGGAAATACTGGATTATATTGAAAAAACCAACCCCCTCTTTCCCTCATCCCTGTGAGTGTTACTCAAATTCAATGAGAAGAGCCGATTTGGGTACAACTATCCCTTTTTCCACATGAATCGATTTGATAATTCCTGATTCTGGTGCAAGAATATTATTCATCATTTTCATGGCTTCCAGAATCATCATCGTATCGCCTTCTTTAACTTTCGATCCGGCCTTGATATAAATTTCCCGGATCGTTCCTGGAATGACACTGTATATTTTTTTAGGATCATTGGGTATAAATTTTTCCCGTGAAACGAACTTTGTGGTGAGCATGGTTTTATAGCGTCCGTTTTCCACATTAAGAAATTTATACCCTTCTGGTGCACTTTTATATCGCATAATTCAACATTTTAATTAAAAATAATAACGACTACGTCTGATATTAAAATGGAGGTAGTCCATGTTTTTTTTCAGGAGAGTCTGTGCGTTTTTGTTTCGAAATGTCGATGGCATGGATTAGCATATCGCGGGTTTCTTCCGTTTCGATTACTGCATCGACATAACCATAGGCGGCTGCCACATAAGGGTTGGCAAATTTTTCTTTATATTCTTTAACCTTTTGCTTTCTTACCTCTTCTGGGTTTTCTGAATTTTTTATTTCATTTCTGAAGATAATATTTGCTGCTCCTTCCGGACCCATAACTGCTATTTCGGCCGATGGCCAGGCAAACACAAAGTCGGCCCGCAAGTGGTGTGAACACATGGCAATATAGCCTCCCCCATATGCTTTCCGCATGATAAGGGTAATCTTGGGTACTGTAGCTTCGCTGAAAGCATAAAGGATTTTGGCTCCGTGACGAATCACTCCGCTGTGCTCCTGATCGATGCCAGGTAAATATCCGGGCAGGTCGACCAGCGTTACCAGAGGAATATTAAAGGCATCGCAATAGCGGACGAACCGGGCTGCTTTATCGGAGGAATCGACGTCGAGTACACCGGCAAGCACCAAAGGTTGATTTGCTACAAAACCTACTGTATTTCCGGCCATACGTGCGAATCCGATGACAATATTTGATGCAAATTTTTCCATGATTTCCAGGAATTCGGAGTTGTCAGAAATCGACCGGATGATATCTCTAACATCGTAAGGTTGTTTGGGGTTGGATGGGAAAATATTATCAATTTTATATTGCCGCGTTTTGGGCGATTTTTTGGGGAACGGGATTGCCGTTGATTTGTTATTCCAGGGGATGTAGGAGACCAGTTGTTTGATTTGTTCGAAGCACTCCACTTCACTTTCGGCATAGAAATGTGCATTTCCACTAATTTCTGCATGCACTTTTGCTCCACCCAGATCTTCCATGGAAATTTCTTCCCCTAATACGGTTTTGATGACTTCCGGTCCGGTTATAAACATTTTTGAAATCTTATCTACCACGAAGACAAAGTCAGTCAGGGCAGGGCTGTATACTGCACCGCCAGCGCAGGGGCCGAGTATTACTGAAATTTGAGGGATGACTCCG
>RZYD01000256.1 GCA_009930445.1 Bacteroidia bacterium
AGTTCGGCGGACAGGATTTTGGATGCGGTCATTGTCTCTCCTTGGCTGGATGTGGGCTTATCAAAAATGACCGTTTACACAAAATCCCGTACACCCTCATGTGACGAGAGCAACTCCTCGAACTTTGTCTTAAGTTCCCCATCCGGAAGTGCGACTGCAACTGCTTTAGGCGTGCACTTCGCCACATCAATGCTGCCTCCCAGTGATATGCAGTTAACTAGCTGAGCGAAAGTTTCAAGCAGGTTGCGAGCTGTGTGTATGCACCCAATCAGATTGGCTTCGCTGACGACTTTCGCGTAGTGGAAATCTTCTTGTCGGTCAGAGCCACCGAAGACCAGCATCATGTTCTCCTTGCCCTGCGGTTCCTTATAGTTGAGGATGCCCTTTAAGGCGTCGCGGGCGGTGATCATGTGATAAACGAAGATCGAATCGCTCCGACTTGTCGAATCAATAAGTTCGAGCATTAGTCGATCAGCATTCCGCTGAGTGCGGACATACGCGCGTAGTTCTTTAAGGTTCCAAGCTGTGCTCATGATTTGACGCCTAACGTTGAAGCTGTGCGGCGCAAACGAAGCGCAGCGTAGTTTGCGTCCGAACGAGCGACTTGTTATATTTTTTTTGAAAGCCATTCAGTAACATGGTTTTTACCTATAGGTGAATAACGACTCAAGTGCGGGAATCCTGCGACATAGACTGAACGACCATTAATTTGGCTATTAAACCCTTTAATTTTCCAGTTACCATGCCCGGATGGAAACGACTCTTCTTTACCTCCCAAAATTGAATGCAAGTAGCCATATGGAGATATGCCAGAATTACCAAATGCAATTATAAGTTTAGGCTTAACAATGCTTAGTATGGCATCGTGAACTGGCCAGCACTGTTTTGCAAGAGAAAAGCTTATATCGCTTGCCTCTCTGCTTTGGAAGAATATCAAATTACTTGCGCATACATCTCTAGGGTTTAATTTAATGCTTTTGAGAATCCACTGGATTCTCTTTTGAAGAGGTGCTTCCCCATTGCCCCAAACCCCATTTTGATTTTCCCAACCTTCATCAAGATATGCGTTAGTAGTGTTTGTGAGAAGTTTATTAATACTCCGCTCAATTGGGTTGCCACCAGTCCCGCCTGGATTAAATCCAAGTAAATATACATCTCCCGGCTTTAATGTTTCATGACTGCTATACAGGATGCTTCCCGGTTTATCTAAAAGACCGGCTAGGCTAGTTTTGGCAATTTTCGGAATTTTATCCTTGCTCATTACTTCCTCGAGAAATATAACAGTGTTATTATACGGACTTCGCCAAAATGACTGTCCTCGGATAAATAATTTGCCACCTACTCCCTCAGCAAATTATTTGTCAACATCAAGATCCTTGTATTTCGGCTTACTATCCATATTGTAACGCCTAAGACTTGACGCCGAAGTCAGCATTATGCTCTGACTGAAGTCATGTTTATGCGGCTGCCCGAACCTGCACTGAAAAATAAACCGATCAATCCCCGGAGACGCGATGGACGCTACTGTGATTTCCTTTGACGATTGGGAGCAGGTTTTTTTTGAAATGTAGAGTCAACTAACAAGATTCGGCGATTTAGAGTGGAGCGAAGTTAAGAAATTAGTCGTATTGATTTATACGGTTATGCGTAATCTACACGATTTTGAAAAAAACATGCATTAAAGCTCTATAATTTAAAACTGTTAACCATTTTTTTAAATAACTCATTGATATATGAATGTATCAAAATATTCTATAAGGTTTAACGTTGTTCTATCATATGATTTTTTATCAGAAAATTTTTTTAAGTATTTACTTTTAATACATTCTATTTCTTCTTTTTTAAAAGTAAAATTATTTAATAAATAGTAAAAATGATTTTCAGATATTTTTTCGCAATTTTTTATAATAAAATTATATCCTCGTTTTTTAACCAACTCCGAAAGTGACTTTCTTTGAATCCATAAGTCAACACATGAAAGATTTTCTAATAAACCTGCCGTCGGGCAGAATGTTGATATTGTTTTTTACAGAATAGCATACAGAAAAGAAAATAGCAGGTAAAATATAATCAAGTGTGTCAATTTTTTGGTGTAACATGCTGGAAACTATATTGTCATCTTGAATTATATTTTTAAAATCATTGATCCACCAGTCTATGTAGTATTGCAAAACATACTTTGTGTAGCTATGATTGTTTGTGTTTTTTTCAAATTTATTCCAAGCACATGACGACTTAAAGTTAGAACGATTATAAATTGTATTGAAAATTTCGCAATCGAAAGTAGAAGATGTTATTTTTGATATGTCGTACTTGTTTTTATATATTTCAAATAGTTCCTCATCAAAAAAATTCTCAAAATAGAATTCGATCATTTTGCATAGATATATGGTTTTTGTTTTTGAGAATTTATCACAATTACTGAGTGTATTAATAGTCATTTTTAAATTTGAAGATTCCTGCAAGTAAACATCCGGAAAAAAATTAATGAAGTTTGAATTTTCTGTTTCAGAAAATATTTTTCCGTTAACAACGTCCAACAAAAGTCCTTCTATGCAATAACAGCACATACAAATACTCCTCTAAAATGAATAAAATATGTTTGTAACTAATGATCTCAAGAGACTTTCTCGGTCAATTCCGGATTGTAGTTTTGGAGCATAACAGCATTATTATCCGGACTTCGCCACCGTGACGGTCCTAGATTTTTCGAATTTTCTTACGCACTTTTTTTTTGCGCTGTCAATGTAAACACTCTTATTTTATTGAGTATTTATTGTCAGCTTTGATGGTAGTCACGTCTGAAGTCAGCATTATGCCTTACCCGAAGTCCGTTTTCTTCACTGCCCCGTTCGATTCCCAGAAAACACGCCTTGCTAAGCACTTTCGCCTTCATCGATGCCCTCACGGCTGATGGTCATGCTGCTTTTCCGCAGGCACCAGCGCGATGCGCATGCCCATGGCACCGGCCACGCCGATCAGGGTTTTGAGGTTGGGGTTGCCCTTTCCGGACAGGCTTTTGTAGAGCGTTTTTTCGTGCAGGCCTGTGGCTCTGGCCACTTCCGGCATGCCGCCAAAGGCCTTGGTGACGTGGCGCAGGGCCAGCAGAAATTCTTCCGTGTTTCCGTCTTTCAGACAGGCGTTGAGCATCTCTGCCGCCAGGGCAGGATCGTCCCGGTACATTTGGATGACCATCTCATCAAATGGTTTCGTCGCTTTCATCGTCCCCCCCGTTCGTAATCGGACCTGTATTCCCTTGCCCGCTCAATGTCCGCAGCCTGGGTCCGCTTGTCCCCGGCGCAGAGCAGCACAACAATCGTTTGTCCGTCCTGACAGAAATACACCCGGTACCCCGGTCCATGATCAATCCGCAGTTCAGCGATGCCGTCACCAAGCCATTTGTGATCGCCGAAATTTCCGAGGGCCATGCGCTGAATGCGCCGCAGGATATGCATTTTGGCCTGTCTGTCCCGCAGTGCGGTGAGCCAACGCTCAAAGGGCGCCAACCCTTCGGTGGATTGAAAAACGGCAATCTCAAATCGCGTATTCATGAAAGAATAGTAGTTTTTAGTCTACTTGCGGTCAACCCTCTGCTGCCATTTCCTCAATGATTTTGCCCCGCCCGCATTCCCCGTCAATATCAACCCCTCACTGCATCTGCTCCATGGCCCGGTTGTCCTTGGGTTCGCGTTCGTAGGCCGGCCAGTCGTCGAGCATGAGGGCGGCGGTGGACGGAAGCGCTTCCCTGATCCAGACGAGGCGGCCGTTGTCCACCTGCAGGCCGCGTGGCGCGGGTTGGTCCTTCAGGGCCTGCCAGCCGCCCGCCTGCCATGTCCAGCGTGCGCCCGTGACCTGGCCCTGGACCACGTGCAGGTCGGCGGACTGGGGCGGGCCAAGGTGCGTGGCCGCCATGTCCGGGCCGAACAGGGCGGTCAGGGCGGCGGCGATATTGCCGTCACGACGCACGGTTTGCGTCAGTGCCGTGAAGTCCGCAGGCTCCAGGCGCGCGGCCCAGGCCAGGGTTGCCAGCGGGGCGTATTTCGCGGCCCAGGCATCGTTCACGGTCAGGGCCAGCGGTCCGACCGGGGTTTCGGCCTCGGCCAGGGCCTTGGTGGCCTGCTGGGCTCCGCGCGTCAGCAGGGCCTGGAGGGCCTCGGTGCCGTCGGTT
>RZYD01000257.1 GCA_009930445.1 Bacteroidia bacterium
ATTACGATGGCCCTGACCGCAGAGGAGTGGATGTAGGGTTACTCTATAACCCCAAATATTTTTCGGTAACCCATTCGCAAAGCCGGCGGTTAACCGTGGGAGGTATGCCGGATTTTCGCACCCGTGATCAACTCGTAGTTTCGGGATTATTTGATGGGGAGCCCATGCATTTTATCGTTGTACACTGGCCTTCGCGCTACGGCGGGGAGAAACGCAGCCAACCCCTGAGAATTGCAGCCGCGCAACTATCACGGAGTATCATCGATTCCCTGCTCACCCTTGACCCAAACGCGAAAATAGTGCTCATGGGGGATTATAACGACGATCCAAACAACGAAAGTGTTGAAAAACATCTGAAGGCTACGGGAAAAACTCGTTTGAAAGACGATCAGCTTTACAATCCAACCGCTCCGTTATTCAAAAAGGGCATCGGATCACTGGCCTACCGCGATAACTGGAACCTATTCGACCAGCACGTTATAACTCCTGCATTTCTGGGCGACGACTACAGCACTTATAAGTTATATAAGGCTGAAGTTTTCAACCGACCCTGGCTGATGCAGAAGGAAGGGGCATTTAAAGGCTATCCTTACCGTACTTTCTCCTATGGCCGATACATAGGTGGATACAGCGACCACCTGCCCACGTATCTTATCCTGATCAAGGAGCAGTAGAGATATCCTTTAGCAAATCGGATAACTGTGCCATGGCAGCACCCACCTGTTGCACCTTTGGAAAAATGACCGAAAGCCTCTGGTTTACTTCTTTAAACTGGCATTTCGGCTGATTTCTTTGTGCATAACCAAGGATATGCGTAAACTGGGGGCTCTGAAAATAATTCGACTCCGGGTTGGAGATAAAATAACACCGCAGCTGCCCATTCCGAAGCAGGAGTTTTTCAAAACCTGCCGATCGGGCCATCCGTCTAAGTTTTACTGTATCAATAAGTTCCAGTGTCTGGTTGGGCACCGGACCAAACCGATCCCGAAGCATATCCGTATAGGCGGCCAGCTGTTTATCATCCGTGGCAGTTTCCAATTCCCGGTATAGGCTTAGTCGTTCGGTAATGTTCGTAACATACGAATCAGGTATCAGTAATTCGAGGTCAGTTTCCAGCACACAATCCGACACCCAATGCATCTCCCCGGTATTTCTTTGTTCCTGAAATTCGACATCATCCTGACGGAGTTCATAAACTGCTTCATCGAGAATTTTTTGATACATCTCATAGCCAATATCGGAAATAAACCCGCTTTGCTCTGCTCCCAGCAAGTTCCCTGCGCCACGGATATCAAGATCACGCATAGCAATATTAAAACCTGACCCCAGCATAGTAAATTCTTCAATAGCTCTAAGCCGTTTTCTTGCTTCCGGGGTAAGGCTCGACAAAGGGGGTGCAAGGAGGTAACAGAAGGCTTTCCGGTTTGTCCGCCCTACCCTGCCGCGTAATTGATGTAAATCACTCAGTCCGTAATTTTGGGCATCATTAATAATCATGGTATTGGCATTGGGAATATCCAGACCCGACTCAATAATCGTAGTAGATAGCAAAACATCGTATTTGCCTTCGATAAAATCAAGCATAACCTTTTCCAGGGTCTTACCGTCCATCTGGCCATGTCCAACAGCTATACGTACACCGGGGACAAACTTCTTCAGCATATCTTCTACAACGCGTATATTCTGCACCCGGTTATGGACAAAAAAGACCTGACCTCCACGCTCCACCTCGTATTGAATGGCTTCCCGAATGGCATCGGAAGAGAAAGCTTTTACTTCGGTATGAACGGGATAACGATTAGGAGGCGGAGTATTCATCACGGAAAGGTCGCGGGCTCCCAGCATGGAAAACTGAAGGGTTCGGGGTATGGGGGTTGCCGTTAAAGTTAAGGTATCCACATTCACTTTCATGTGTTTGAGCTTCTCCTTCACTGCGACACCAAATTTTTGCTCCTCATCCACAATCAGAAGTCCTAAATCTTTAAACACCACATCTTTACTTACAAGGCGATGCGTCCCAATCAGAATATCCACCTTTCCACTCCGGGTATCGTCTAAAATCTGTCGGATTTCTTTTGTGGAACGGAAACGGTTAATATAATCCACTTTGCAGGGAAATTCCATTAAGCGCTGGGAAAAAGTTTGAAAATGCTGTAAGGCCAGAATGGTAGTAGGGACTAAAACGGCGACCTGCTTATTATCGGCGACGGCTTTAAATGCAGCACGAATCGCCACTTCCGTTTTCCCAAATCCGACGTCACCGCACACCAGCCGATCCATGGGGTACAGCTTTTCCATATCGGCCTTGATATCGGCCGTGGCCTGAAATTGATCAGGGGTATCTTCGTAAAAGAACGATGCTTCGAGTTCATACTGCAGGTAAGTATCCGGACTAAACGAAAAGCCTTCACTGCTTTTCCGGGCAGCATAGAGTTTAATTAATTCCCGGGCAATGTCTTTGACCTTTCCTTTTGTTTTGCTTTTCAGCGTTTTCCAGGCGCTACTGCCCAAACGGTGTAGCTTTGGCTCCACCCCTTCCTTACCGACATATCTCGAAATACGGTGCAATGAATGAATATTGACGTACAATAAATCATTGTTCCCATAGAGGATCCGTATTGCTTCCTGTTCTCTGCCGTTATTATTAATCTTCTCCAGTCCGTCGAAACGGCCAATACCATATTCAATATGCGTGATATAATCACCGGGAGTGAGGCCGGTAAGTTCTTTAATGTTAATCGATTCCCGGGCCTTATGTCCATCCCGGAGCCGATACCTGTGATAGCGGTCAAAAATCTGATGATCGGTATAACAGGCAAGGGAAGCATAAGAATCCTCAAAGCCTTCGTGAAGCGTCAGGGGAACTACCGAATAATAGTGTGTCGCCTCATTCCCCAGCAAATCATGAAAAATCTGGTTTATTCTGGTTTTCTGATTTTCGTTTTCAGACAAAAGCAAGGTAGCAACGCCCTGTCCCACGTTCTCTTTCAATTTTTCGGCCAGCAGTTCAAAATTCTTATTAAAAACTGGTTGTGCGGAAGTATTAAAAGTAACTTCTGCCATCGGTGCTAAGGCATCGGGTACGAAACCCGATAAAACACGTCGGAAACGTGCTATTTCGTCAGAAAACGCTTCGCCAGAAACGAGAAAAGCGGAAGGATCAGGGGCATGGGCATCCGCGGAAAGGGAAAGCCCGGCTTTAGAGATCTGCGACTGTACAATTTGTAAAATCGCAGGCAGGTCATCGAACCAAAGGACGGTTTTGGGGGGAAGAATGGAGATAAAGCTCTTGCGTTGTTGATTCAGCCCCCGATCCTGAACATTGGGTAAAAGTGTAATTTTGTCACGAGAAGAGATACTTCGCTGGTCGGCAGGATCAAAAAAACGCAATGAAGCAACTTCATCACCAAAAAACTCCACCCGTGCCGGAAATTCTTCAGAAAAAGAATACACATCCACGATACCTCCCCGGACGGAGAATTGCCCGGGTTCAAAAACAAAATCGGTACGCTCAAAACGCAATTCCACCAGCTTGTCGGTCAGCGCATCGGGCGAATATTTCCATCCCTGATAAACGGTAAGTGTATGATCACGAATATAGGAACGATCAGCCACTAACTCCGCAACTGCGGCAGGATAAGAAACCACGATCCGCTTCTTCCCGGCTTCCGAGCCCAGGTGATTCAACACCTCAGTACGCATCAAAATATGCTGTGCATCCTGATGTTCAAAATCATGAACCCGTTTATAGGAGCTGGGATAAAACAATATGCGTTTCTCATTAATGGGCTTATCCGGTTCGCCCAACAGATTTTCAAGATCGTTATATACGTAAGCCGCACGTTCACGGTCAGAAAATAAAAGCACCTGAGAGGAAGACAACCTGCGAAGCGTATTGAGAACCAGAAAAGAATAGAATGAACCCGCTACTCCGGTAATTTTTACGGCTGCGGTATCGTCAACTTCAAGAAAATCAATTAGCTTTGCTATTCGGGCATCATTGCGGTAATAAGTAATCAGCTCACTTCGTTTCAAAATGTACAAATTTGCCCCAAAGGTACAAAACCAGATTATTCAGAGAAATACTATTTTTGCAGCGTAAGAAAGAAAACCATGATCATTCATAAATTCGGCGG
>RZYD01000258.1 GCA_009930445.1 Bacteroidia bacterium
GAATTATCCGGCGGCCTCTTCAACCCCTTCCCCAACGATTCTTTCTTCCGCCGAACTATCACGTTTCAAGGGACTGTGATACAGATCCAGGGCAACAATCATGGCAATATAGCCCCATAACGGAACCGATGATTTATCGGTTTCGGAAAAATTATTCAACAGGCCATGCACAAAAAAAGTTACCAATCCCAGCATCATACACAATGCGGTAACCCGAACCACCGGATTCGTAGTGCGGGTATAAAGCTTTATTCCGGTATAGATTACCGCAATTACGAGGGCTAAAAAAGTAAGCATACCCGGAAGCCCCGATTCGGCAAGCGGCCCCAGGTACTCGCTATGGGCAGCACCCAAATCACCGGCATTGGTGCTGATAATTGTTTTCTCCTTTGAACGCTGGAATGGGGCATAAACAAACTGATAGGTTCCCGGGCCCCAGCCAAAAACCGGGCGCTCATCAAACAAACGCATCGCACTCTGCCACCGGTTGATCCGCTCCAGATTTGAAGCATCTGAAGAAATATTGGCGATACTTTGTACGTGCTCCACAAAATTTTGGGAAGAATCCTGTTTATTATCCTCCAGCATATCGACAATCTGCCAGCGAAAAGCAAAAAACAACCCGACAAAGGCCACCACAGTGATAAGAATAAACCGGAATTTAATGCGGAAATACACTACTAAAAACACCAGCAAGGCAGCCGTGACACTAACCCAGGCCGCCCGCGAATAACTTAAAAACAAGGCCACCAAAATAATAACCAACGCCAGGGTTGATAACCACCGGCTGGTGGTGGAAAACTCTTTACTAAAGGAAAAACCTGCTAAAACCGGTGTAAAAAAAGCAAGAATCGCACCATAGGCTGTATGATCGTTATAAAATGGCTTCATCACCCAATGACCGGTAACTTCCGTAAAACCATTCATGGCATGGTTATATGTAGTGTATCCAATAACAATTATCAGCGGAATAATATAGAGCCAGTTAAACCTCCGGATATTCTTAAACTCCCGGAACAACTGCGTTCCCATAAAGTAAAACGGAATAATAAACCACAACTTGGCCAGCAGATGTTTGAAAGAAACCAAAGGAAATTCACTCGTAATGCAGGTGATAAACATCCATAACAAATAAATTAAAATAGCAATAGTTACGGGATGACGCATTACCCGGCGATCGAACGAATAATTAAATAACAGGCGCATAAAACCAAAGGCAAGCACGCCCATCATCAATGGCTCACTGGGAATAGAAACCCCGACATTTAAATCAAAATTCTGGATATTGATGGCTAATGGTGTAAGAAATACAATCAACAGTATCACCTTATCGAGGGCGAAAATATACAGCATGACCAGCGCCAGCAACATGGGAATAGCAATAGGTAACCAGAAATATTGTTTGAGTATCAATACAATACAAACCAGAATAAACGACATACTGAGTCCGTAAACCCAAAGCAATTTTTGCTTTTCGGATGAAATGCTGAACTTCCGGTTAAATAATTGCATGTTATAGGGCTTTCTTCAATTCCTCGCGGAGCTTATGGTTCTCCAGTAAACTAATAAAAAACAAGGCAACTAAAAAAGTGGCCACCACGGAGATAAAAACAATCAACCAACGGATCGGCGAGCTCTTTTTATCCGCAGGATAAGGGGCAGAAACCACATTGGTATAGGAGAATTCTTTCTCATATTCTTTCTTAGCAATATCATATTCTTTCGATAAGAGCGCATATTCATCCATCAAGTCGTACAGCCGGCCATTAGTAATCATGTATTCCCCACCATAGCGTTCAATATTCTCCTTCAGACGAGCGACCTCTTTTGTGTTAATATTTGCATTTCCTGCACCATCAACCGTTCGAAGAAAACCACGGGCAACCTCTTTGGTCTGGTTATTATAATCCACGATTCCAAATTCCGTTCGAATCTGCAGCAGAGCATTTTCTACCGAGTCAATTTTATGTAGCTTCCACGACAGCATATGCTGATAAGCATCCACAACCTCTTTATATTTATCGCGATGGATACGACGAATTTTTCGGTTATAGAGCTCGATCAGGGTGTTGGCAATCGCACAGGCACGTTGGTTATCGTAATCCGTAACTTCAATCATCACAGATTCGTACATGGTTTTGGAGACCTTAATATTTTTGCCATAGAGATACATCATCGTGGAGTAGTAATACTTGTAGTCCTTATCAATACCCCAATTTTTATCGAGTTCAAATAGTGCGATGATGCTATCTTTAATATCCTGAGAATTAAACCATTGCAACATTTGCTCCGTCTCACTCTCATCCGAATAAGGGGCAATATTGGAAGGATATACGATGGCAACAGATTTATATTTTGGTTTTATAAATGTCGGCCCTGAAAAAACTGCACCTGCAATAAAAGCAAGGGCAAGAATAACCAACAAGTGGAATTTCCACTTGATTACCAGCTTAAGCAGGTTTAAATTACTAAAATAATTCTCCATCTTGTTTTGACTTTTTGATAATACCAACCGTGATTTTTGCTTTATATTCTCCTTTTTATCAGCCTTTTGAGTCGTTTCCTTTACGGGTTGGGCTTGCATGGCCGATGATTGTAGTTTTGTTTGTTCCGGGTTCATTGTAGTGGCAGGCTCCTCCCCCTTCGTAGTTAATTTACTACGATTGCTCCTGTGGGAAGAGCCGTTCAGCTTTTTTTTTTCATCCCTGAACTGCTCAATATTATCGATGATTAAAATAATTACAATAGTTAAAAAGAATGTACCGAGAGAGGCAATCAATACAATAAGCCAGCGTACGGGATAGGATTTTTTTTCCGCCTGATAGGCGCGGCTTACAACAAATTTCTGGGGCAAAACTTCCTGTGCATCTACTTTGGCTTCTTCATATTTCGCCTTAATCTGACTCAGTTGTTTTTTTTCATGCTCCAGCTGATCGCGGAGTGAAACATAAGGCCCGCCATAAGTGGAAAGCATTTCCATTTTCTTTTCCAAAGCCTTAACCCCTTCGTAATTTCCACGGGCAATCTCAATGGCCAGCTGCTGGTTCATCATCTCAGCCTGCGTTTCATAATCATGTACGCCAAAATGCCGTAACACCGTTAGTGAATCTTCCATTTTCTGTACCTGATCCCGCAAGGTCAGGTATTGATTTTCGACAATTTCGAGTGCTTTTCTGGCCCGTTCATGCTGCATCTCACTTTTTGTGCTGTCGAGCAAATCCGCGATGTCGTTGGCAATATTTGCCGCATATTCTGCATCCTTGTCCATCACGGAAATTTTTACCCCCATATATTCTGTACGCCGGAATTTAATATTACTCTCATATTCACGATACAGCTTAGTATAACGATACCGCTCATCCGTACGAATGTTGTAATGGCCAAACAGGTCATACTTTTCCACAATCCGGTCGCGGATACGATTGGAGGAAAGAATCTGAAGCATCTGCTCCACTTGCTCATCCTCACCAAACTGTAAAATATCCTGCTTGGCGTCCACGCGTTCAGTCAGTAACGCTTTTGATATGGAATTGGAGGAAGTGGGAAAAAGAATTACCGTCGAAAGATATTTAGGCGTAATAAAGAAAGGGCTGGAAAAAATTACAGAAAGCACGAATGCAATCCCTGTTAAGAGTTGGATCGGCCTCCTCCATTTGTATATAAATGCAACCAGCTGGGTAGAACTAAACGCGCTGTCCGGCTTCAAATTCTGAGTCATAGACGACAGTATAAATTATCACGGCCAAAAATAAAAAATATTCTCTTGCCTTCAACCAAATATCTCATAATCCCAAAGTTAAGCTTTTGTTTTATCTTTAATGATACCTATTAAAGATTTAATATTCAATAGTTTAAGCACTGCAGCCAGAAAAACAGAGACCGCAATAGTGGCAACGAAACCCCAACCCCATGCAAACCCTGCCGTTTTAAAGAAATATCCAGCAGAGAAAACACAGAGGACATAGATCAACAACCGCAATAAATAGCTATAATTCGGCCGCAACTTAAAGGTTTTCACCACAACAACAAGCTGAAAAGTTGCAATCAGGAACTGGGTAAACACACTGGCATAGGCCGATCCCAGAGCAAAATACCGTGGAATCAGCAAAAAATTCAGCA
>RZYD01000259.1 GCA_009930445.1 Bacteroidia bacterium
TCGCTGTTGCTCTTCATAAGTTAATAGGGGTGTTGGGTTGGTATGATAGGCATTACGGTATTCCTCCATTGTACGGCTGATTTTTTCCAGGGTATTCCGGTAGTTGTCAAGATACAACGAATCTACTGGTTTAGCCGGAGGTGCCTGCAGATTGTTTGGATTCATGGCATGCCCGTTTCGGTATACCCTGAAATCAAGGTGGGGCCCTGTTGCCAGTCCTGTTTTTCCCACATAGCCAATAAGCTGTCCTTGCTTTACCTTCATCCCTTTCTGAATTCCTTTTGCGTAGCCTTTCAAATGCATATAAACTGTAGTATAAGTCCCGTTATGTTTGATTTTCAGGTAGTTCCCTCCTCCGTTTCTTTCGTATCCTTTTCCAATTACTACCCCATCGCCAATGGTATATACGGGTGTCCCTTCTGCCGCCGCATAGTCAATTCCCAGATGCGGGCGGGTAATCTTGAGGATTGGGTGTTTTCGGGCATAACTAAACCCGGAACTAACCCTGCTGTACCGCAGGGGCGCTTTTAAAAAGGTTCTGCGCATGCTTCCTCCGTTCTCATCATAATAATCGAATTCCTCTTGCTGTTGAAACCGGTAACACGGGAATGAGTGGCCCATGTGGGTTATTTCCGCCGCGATTACACTCCCCAATCCAATATATTCATCGCCTTTAAATACTTTTTCGTACAATACCTCTATCCCGTCGCCCTTCTGAATACCGAAGAAATCAATTGTCCATGCATATATTTCGGATAATTCCACTGCCAGCATGGGATCGGCACCGGCATCCACCATCGTGTTCCATAACGAACTCTGAATTGTTCCCGCTGCATACGTAAGTAGCGTATCGGTTGGGTGCGCAGAACGATAAACCCGGAGCGAATCACGGAGATCAAATACCGTATATTCCACGGGATTGTTTTCGTAAATAAAATAGTGTACCTGGCTGAGTGAATCCGGTGTGTACAATAGGGCGTATTGTGCACCCGCTCTGATTTTTTTTACATCAAACAGTGGGGCTGAATTTCGTGCAATATGGTCGATACGCGCATAGCTAACCTGAAAAGGAAGAAGAATATCTGCGAGGCTTTGATTTTTTTGGATGATTCCGGTATGGAGAATCAACGAATCGATAACGATCCCATACGCGTATTGGTGTGCGGGGGCAAGCGTGTCTGTCTCTGGCTTATGTGAAAGTACATCCGTTTTTGGGTGGTTGCATGCGGTATATAAAACGGGAAGCAGTGTGATGAGGATTATAATGGGTTTATAACGCATAGTTTTTTTTTAGATGCTTGAATTTATAATGCAATGAAACATAAAATATTGTTATCATGCAAAAAAAAACTGCCTCTCGGAAAAGAGACAGTATGAGGCGAATAAAGGTTCTCGCCTTATTTTTGGTAGTTATCAGCATATTCACGGCCTGCTTTCAGTGCCTTCAGGTTGGCCGTTATTATTTCCTCTCCCTTACGGGCAAAGATTGTGGCGATGGCTTTTTCTAATTCTGAAAATTTAATACCAATAAATTCTGAGGCGGCCCCAAGCATTACAATGTTGGCTGCTTTGGGGTTTCCGAGTTCTTTGGCGATTTCCACAGCATCGATGGCAATATGGTTTTTGATTTTTTTTATCTCTGCTATAAGCAGTGTCTCGTCAGGATAATTGGGGATATTGATAAATGGCTTCGTGTTGGTTATGAGCCATCCATCATTAGCAAGGTAAGGAAGATAGCGTAACGATTCCATAGGTTCAACGGAGAGGATCAGGTCGGCTTGCCCCAGCGGGATCAGATCGGAGGCAATTGGTTGGTCAGAGAACCGGAAGTGGGATTGAACATCCCCACCCCGTTGCGACATTCCATGGGTTTCGGCTTGTTTGATAAACAGCGCTAAATTGACGGCTGCGGTGCCGATTGTAGCGGCAATGGAAAGAATCCCCTGTCCTCCTACTCCGGCTAATATGATGTCTTTTTTCATACTACAATATTTTAATTTTTATTAGAATTATGGAATTTCACGTCGCTGAAAAGCAGTATTTTTTTGGTTTTATGATGCAACATGAACCTTCCATGGGTCGTTTGATTTTATTCAGCTGCTTTACTTTGTGGCAAATTTTGCCCGCATCCGTTTATTGAGTGTCTGTATGCATTCCCTTCTGGGGATAATTACAGAAACGCCCTGGTATTCTAGTTCTTTTTTATAAATTTTCACCATTTCATCGTGGTTTTTCCGCAGGGGTTTTACCACATGCAGATGTTCGGGCTCAACACCCAGTCCCAGAACAATTTGTTCCAGACGCCCGAGTGCATGCGAAGCTTGTCCTCCGGTCATACCCGTGGTTGCATTATCCAGTATTAAAACGGTAATGGGCGATTTATCGATGATGGCATCCAGTAGTGCGGTCATACCACTGTGTGTGAAGGTGGAGTCACCGATTACAGCAACAGCAGGAACAATACCGGCATCTGCAGCACCTTTGGCCATGGTGATGGAAGCGCCCATATCCACACAACTGTTAATGGCTTCGAGCGGCGGCAATGCGGCCAAGGTATAGCATCCGATATCAGCAAAAACACGGCCTTTACCATACGATGCAATCGCTTCATTAAGTGCAATATACGAATCAGTGTGTGGACATCCGTCACAGAGTTTCGGAGGGCGGCCTTTTACAATCGCAGGAATGGGACTGCCAAGGGTGTTCTGCAATCCTAATGCAGCGGCTACATGGTTTGGATTTAATTCCCCGGTTCTGGGTAAGGTTCCGTCGAGGCGCCCCTTAATAGTCAATCCTTTGCTCAAATAGCCTTTCAGTTGCTCTTCTACGAAGGGAAAACCTTCTTCAAGGCACATAATAGTTTTGCACTCTGTTGCCAGCTTTTCGATAAGCTTAATGGGTACAGGGTATTGGGTTATTTTTAGCACCGGATGTGGAATTTTTCTATCCGGATAATTTTCAAGAAGGTAGTTATAGGCAATGCCTGTTGTGATAATACCCAGATGCTTATCATTACCATCGATATAGCGATTATTTCCTGAGTCAATGCCCATCTGTTCGAGTTGTGGTTGTTTTTCGAGCAATTCTGTATATTGTTTTCGAGCAATGGCCGGTAAAAGGACGTATTGTCGCAGGTTTTTTGGCAGGCATCCTTTTTTTTGTACCATGGAATCCCTTCGGGCCACTGCAGCCCGTGAGTGAGCTAGTCGGGTCGTGATGCGAAAGAGCACCGGAACATTCATCTTTTCCGAAAGTTCAAAGGCATAAAAAATCAGGTCATAGGCTTCCTGCTGGTTACTAGGTTCGAGAATGGGCATGAAGGAGAATTTTCCATAAAACCTTGAATCCTGTTCGTTTTGTGACGAATGCATCGAAGGATCATCAGCACCCACAATGACCAGTCCACCGTTGGCACCGGTAATGGCTGAATTGATGAAAGCATCTGCCGCCACATTGAGTCCGACATGTTTCATGCACACCAGCGCTCGTTTTCCGGCGTACGACATCCCTATGGCTGCCTCCATGGCTGTTTTTTCATTGGCCGACCAGGTGCGGTGTACATTGCCTTCTATGGCTTGTTTCGATTTTTGAATGTATTCGGTGATTTCAGTCGAGGGGGTTCCGGGATACGCATATACTCCTGAAAGGCCCGCATCGAGAGCTCCCTGTGCGATGGCTTCATCGCCCAGCAACATCAGCTTTTGCATAACTTTTCTTGGGTTTTATGAGGTTCATTAATTATTTTTTCTTTGCCGCAAAGGTAGTTAAAATTTGTAAATCAAACGTTTGCACGGCGCCAAATTGGTGCCAATAATGCATTGAAAGACCCGAAATTATGTGGTTATTTCATCAGAAAGAATTGATTACGAATGAATGGATGAAACGAATTCGGGTTGAGGTAAAAGCGCATAGAATACAACGAAGATTTGTTTAAGGGTCAATCGTGAATGGCATGTTTTTTAAAAAAAAAGAGGCTGCAGGAAAAAGCAGCCTCTATATCAGGTAGGTATATTACCGGTTATTCGACAATCATTTTTTTGCTGATCGTTTTATTGTTGGCAGTCACGGAGTAGAAATATACGCCGGGTTGCAGATCATTCGCCTGGATAGTGAATGT
>RZYD01000023.1 GCA_009930445.1 Bacteroidia bacterium
ATTTCCGGTTTCACCCAGCGCCGTCAAAAAGGCCATATAAACCGAACCCAGGCAAACATAACGTGGTGAATGGCGACAAATCAATAGATCCTCTGGCTGTCGCAGGTCTGAATCAATAAAATGCAATGACTGTAAAATTGCCCCGGGAGGTGTTGGATCACAAATCAACACATTATCCTGTTGGGTGGCAAGCAAAAAACCCTGAGCAAAAAACGCTTTTTCATACCCATCTTCCCGCAGTATTCGGTCATCGGCAGTTCCAGAACCACAGGCGGTCAAAAGCAACCATACAGCCATTAGGGTAACCAACACCATTCTGATTTTTAAGCTTTTCTGTCTCACTTCAATGCAGGTATAAAAAATGAGGGATAGACCACACAAGTGCAAAGGTACACTTTTCAAAAAATCTTATCTTTGTAGAAATATTAAAAGTTATAAAATGTTCCTGTCGGTTCAGGATCGATAGCAATAACAATAATTTTAAGCAACCTTGCAAAATAGCAAAAAACAGAACTATGAAAATTATATTTGCACGAACGCCAAAGCCCAAGCGCTTTAATTTTCCCACGAGATATTACGATCCGCGGAAGGAGGAAATGGAAAAAAGAAAGAAGCAACGTGAAGGAGGGCAACTGACTTCAGAAGAGAGAATCAGGGGTAGAATGCAGAGTTCATGGCATCGTGAAGACCGCCGCAACAGCGAAAGGAAGAACATAAGATCGGTGATTATCTATCTTTTTATTGCAGCCGTTCTCATCTATTTGATTTTCTTTGCAAAAATATTCTAAACGTTATGTCGGATATTATCCATTTACTGCCGGACTCTGTGGCCAATCAGATTGCGGCCGGTGAGGTTATACAAAGGCCTGGCTCAGCCCTCAAAGAGCTCATTGAGAACTCTATGGATGCCGGAGCGGATGATATTCAGATCATCCTGAAGGAAGCCGGCCGGGCCCTGATCCGTGTTGTGGATAATGGCTCAGGAATGAGTGAAGCCGATGCGCGGATGGCGTTTGAAAGGCATGCCACCAGCAAAATTGCCACGGCTCAGGATCTGTTTGCACTCCGAAGTTTTGGGTTCCGCGGCGAAGCGCTGGCTTCTATTGCCGCCATCGCACAAGTGGAAGTTTTGAGCAAAATGAGCGGGAACGATATCGGCACAAAAATCCTTATTGAAGGATCAAAGTTTATAGAACAATCCCCGGCTTCCTGCCCGGAGGGAACATCAATTGCCGTTAAAAACCTCTTTTTTAATGTTCCTGCCCGTCGTAACTTTCTAAAATCAAACAATGTAGAATTACGGCATTGCATCGAAGAATTTCAACGCGTGGCACTGACCAATCCCACCGTGGCATTCACCCTCTACCATAACGACAAGCCGGTAATTCAACTTAAAAAAGGGAACCTCAAACAACGAATTGTTAATCTTTTCGGAGGAAATTTCGATGAAAAAATTGTTCCGGTGAATGCGGAAACCACCCGTATTAAAATTTCAGGATTCATTGGAAAACCACAATATGCAAAAAGAACAAAAGGGGAACAATTCTTTTTTGTAAACGGACGATTTATCCGGCATCCCTATCTTAACCATGCGGTTCAAAATGCTTTTGAAGATTTAATTCCCGAGGGGTCGTTCCCTTCCTACTTTATCTATTTTGAAGTCGACCCGGCAGATATCGACGTAAATATTCATCCCACAAAAACTGAAATCAACTTTTTAGATGCCCGTTTGATCTATTCTTTCTTGCGATCGGCAGTAAAGCAAGCCTTCGGAAAATTCAGCATCACCCCCACACTCGACTTCAATGCCGAACAATCTTTTACGGTTTCACCGTTGCGTCCGGGCGATTCAGTTATTCCGCCAACAGTAAAAATCGATCCTTCATACAGTCCGTTTAATACATCCGCACCTGACAAAGACCAGAAAAATAAAACAACAGGATGGGAGCAACTGTTTTCACCCGACCGATTCCCAGGCGTTCAACAGGAACTCGATGTTCAGATTCCCCTAACGGATAACAAGGAGGAGCCAATTGCAGTATCCGGAGAAGAAAACGGCTGCGCCACGTTCATCCAGATATACAACCGCTATATTGTTACTCCTGTAAAATCAGGGATGATGATGATTGACCAAAGGAAAGCACATCAACGCATTCTTTATGAAAGCCTTATGGAAATATTTAGCGGTAGTAAACCGGGGAGCCAACAGCTTCTCTTTCCGGAAACGCTGCATCTCAGCGCAGCCGACACAGCACTGGTTACCGAACTGCAAAACGACCTGCAACTCCTTGGTTTTGATATGGTAAATGCCGGTAACAATTGCTTTATGGTAAATGGGGCTCCTGCCGATTTGCCACAAGAAATGGTTATTCAAACCCTCGAAAAGACCTTGGAAGAATTCAAAAACGAATCAGGAAAAACGACCACACAGCGTCAAATTAAGCTAGCCAGAGCCATGGCGAAAAGTATGGCAATCCGGGACAAGAAAAAACTGGCACCCGAAGAGATGCAGACACTCGCCAATTCGCTTTTTGCCTGTTCTGCCCCCGAAAATGACCTGGACGGAGGAAAAACATTACAAATAATAACAGTACAGCAATTGGCTGAAATGTTTAAATAATCTGCGACTATGAATCAATACAGACCTGCCGGATTCGGTGCATTGCCACCCGTTGTAAAGAACCTGTTAATCATTAATATCGTACTATTTGCAGGAACTTACCTTGTAGGGGCGGCCACAAATATGGATCTGAAAGACCTGCTGGGATTAAAATACCCATTATCATCCAGCTTTCGACCCTACCAATTTATTACGTATATGTTCATGCATGGCAGCCTCTCCCATCTCTTTTTTAATATGTTCGCTTTATGGATGTTTGGTAAAATTTTGGAGAACGTCTGGGGAAGCCGCCGATTTTTGATTTATTATATCATCTGTGGTGTTGGTGCAGCCCTTACCCATTATGTTATTGCATGGTTTGAAATTCACCCGGTAATCCAGCAGATGGATCTATTTCTGGATCAACCGTCAGTGCAGACACTTTCGGAATTTATTGGTTCACACCGTTTCCATATCCATGAAAATAGCGGTGTAATGTGGGATTATTTTACTGATTTCCAGCGTAATACAACCGCTTTAATAAACGATCCGGGGAACTATAGCGCACTTCAGTCCAGCATCGATTTTATATCCTTATACCGTGAATATTTCATGAATCTGCCTAACGTGGTAGGTGCTTCCGGCGCTATTTTCGGACTCCTGCTGGCCTTTGGGATGCTTTTCCCAAACGCTGAAATCTATATCTATTTTCTTTTCCCGCTCAAAGCAAAATGGTTTGTCATTATATACGGAGCCATCGAACTTTTTGCCGGCTTTGCTGACAGCGCCAGCAATGTAGCTCACTTTGCCCATTTAGGTGGTATGATATTTGGTTTTATATTGATTCGCTATTGGCGCAAAAAAAATATTTATTAATTGGCCGCTATGTATTCATCATTATTCCAGCAATGGATTGGAAATATCCGCCGTTTCTTTGCCTCCCGAAATCTTTTATCCCGGCTTATTCTTATTAATATGGCCGTCTGGATTCTGCTGCTCCTTGCCGGGAGTTTTCTCTTTCTGTTTCAGTCGGAGAGCGGAACTCATGAAGTGGTGCGTTTTCTGGCCGTTCCTGCCGACCTGCAGCTGCTATTGCAAAGACCCTGGACTTTATTAACCTATATGTTTCTGCACGAACGATTCTGGCATATCTTTTTCAATATGTACATGCTCTATTTCAGTGGCAAAATTTTCCTCGAATACCTGACAGAACGTCATTTATTACAGGTCTATTTAATCGGAGGTGTGGCAGGAGCCATATTGTATATCCTTGCCTATAATACTTTCCCTGTTTTTGCTGCGGCAATTGCCCAATCAGCGGCCCTTGGGGCTTCAGCGTCCGTACTGGCCATCCTTATTGCTATTGCAGCCTACGTTCCGGATTATAATCTCAACCTGGCCTTTTTTGGACCGGTAAAACTTAAATATGTTGCACTGGTATTTATTTTGATCGACTTGCTTAGCATTCAGTCGGGAAATGCAGGTGGCCATATTGCCCATTTAGGAGGAGCCTTGGCCGGATTTCTCTTTATCGCCCTTGGAAAACAATCGGCCACTACTAAAAAAAACACTTTCCGCCTGCACGACTTATTCTCCTCTATAAGAAAAAAACAAAAACACGGATTTAAAGAAGTACACAGGAACCGACGACCATTAACCGACGAGGAGTACAACCTGAAAAGAATGGAGAAACAAAAAGAAATCGATAATATTCTGGACAAAATTGCAAAATCGGGCTACGAGAGCTTAAGCAAACAAGAAAAGGAAACACTTTTTAAACAAAGTAAACCCTGATCGCTGTTTTGTGTGTTATGTAACAGACCATAATTATTGTATTGGATAAAAATACCCTCCACCGGAACGGAATACTGAATCTTCTGTTAAAAGGAGTTCTGACTCTTAGCACGGGGTTAGCAGCCGTACTATTAGTTTTGCCCTTCTTTATCACTACGGGTGTGGATTTACTAATGTTTTCCGGAATTATCTTTCCATGGGTATGGATTGTGAATGCCATTTTTTTTCTTTTCTGGGCATTTTGCCGAAAAAAAATAGCATTCATTCCCTTATTGGCAATCCTTGTGACTATCGGAATAACTGCCGGTTATTTCCAGCTTAACCCGAAAAAGGGGCAAAGTACAGCACCCGCATTAAAAGTGCTCACTTACAATGTAAAATACCTGGGAAGGTCGTCACGCCATCAGGCGGCCAACAAAGAATCAGGCATCACCAATTTTATCGCAGAACAAAATGCGGATATTATCTGTCTGCAGGAATTTGATTCTCCTCCGGAAGAATTCACGGTGATGATAGAAAAAATCATGCAGCGTACCGGAACCTCTCATTATGTTTTTACACGCTATTATCCCGGACAACAAAACAGTGAACGGATACTCCTGCTCACTCGTCAGGATGTGGTGAACAAAGGATCGCTTACAGACCCGGATAACCGCCGGTATGCAGTTTATGCCGACATTGTATGGCAAAGTGATACGCTAAGGATTATCAATTGCCACCTGCAATCGAACTACCTCAGGGAGGAGGATGATCTGGGACTGGAGGATTTTAAACGGGCCAATGCCGGGCGGGGAATTCTCCAGGAAAAGAGCCGCCGGATTTACAAAAAACTGCTAAAAGCCTTCCGGCAAAGGGCAAGGCAGGCCGACCGATTAACGGCGTTTATTCAGAAATCACCCTATAAAACAATACTCTGCGGAGATTTTAACGATACGCCCGCCTCCTACACCTATCAAAAATTACGACACTATTTAACCGACGGATTCAGGGAAGCGGGATACGGCACAGGGACAACCTACAACGGAAGATACCCTTCCTTCCGTATCGACTATATCCTGCATCATCCCGACCTGAATTCCATCGCGTACCAGATTCACCGTAAAAATACCGATTCAGATCATTTTCCTGTGACAGGAATCCTCATAAAAAAAACGGAATAACCAATGGCAAAACCCTTCATATTAACATCCGATTTTCAACCAACCGGCGATCAGCCGGAAGCCATAAAGCAACTGACGGAAGGCATTCTGCGACAAGATAAAGCACAGGTACTTTTAGGGGTAACCGGATCAGGAAAAACTTTTACCATTGCCAATGTCATTGAAAAAGTTCAAAAACCCATACTCGTACTTTCACACAATAAAACCCTCGCTGCCCAACTCTATGGAGAATTCAAACAATTTTTTCCTGATAATGCGGTTGAATACTTCGTTTCCTATTATGATTATTATCAGCCGGAAGCCTATCTGCCGGTTTCGGATACCTACATTGAGAAAGACCTCAGTATTAACGACGAAATTGAAAAACTGAGGCTCAGCGCGTCCTCTGCACTGCTCTCTGGCCGTCGCGATGTAATTGTAGTAAGCTCTGTTTCATGTATTTACGGTATCGGAAACCCTGAAGAATTTGCCAGCAATACGGTTTATATTCATAAAGGGGATCAGATCAGCCGTAACACATTGTTGCATAAATTTGTAGTAAGCCTTTATAGCCGCACTGAAACTGAACTCACACGAGGCACGTTCAGGGTGAAAGGCGATTCGGTAGATATCTTTCCCGCTTACGCAGATTTTGGTTTTCGCATTCTTTTCTGGGGCGATGAAATTGAATCGATGGAGGTTATTGAACCGGAAACCGGAAAAAGAGTGGAAGAACTGGAAGAAATCACGATTTACCCGGCCAACATTTTCGTCACTACACAAGAAACGCTGAATAAAGCCATCCGGGAAATTCAGGAGGATCTGTTTGCCCAGACCGCCTACTTCAGAAGTATCGGGAAGCATTTGGAAGCGAATCGATTAGAAGACAGAGTAACCTATGACATTGAAATGATGAAGGAACTGGGCTACTGTTCAGGGATTGAAAATTATTCACGGTATTTCGATCGCCGGAGTCCGGGTAGCCGGCCATTCTGCCTGATTGATTATTTCCCGGATGATTTTTTACTGGTAATTGATGAATCACATGTTACCATTCCACAAATCAGAGCCATGTATGGTGGCGATCGCTCACGCAAGCAAAACCTCGTTGAGTTCGGATTCAGGCTGCCTTCGGCACTGGATAACCGCCCCCTGACTTTTGATGAATTTGAACAAATTATACCCCAGACTGTCTATGTAAGTGCCACCCCTGCTGATTATGAACTCAAGCAATCGGAGGGGGTTGTTGTGGAACAATTGATCCGACCCACAGGGCTTCCGGATCCCATCATCGAAGTCAGGCCAGCGATTCATCAGGTAGATGATCTGCTGGACGAAATTGATCGTGTAATAAAAATGAAAGAACGCGTGTTGGTAACCACACTTACCAAACGGATGGCGGAAGAGTTGACCAAATACATGTCACGGTTACAGGTCAAATGCCAATATATTCATTCTGATGTAGATACACTGGAACGCGTGGAAATAATGCATGACTTACGAACCGGAAAATATGATGTACTGGTGGGTGTTAACTTGTTACGCGAAGGACTCGACCTGCCCGAAGTATCGCTGGTAGCCATTCTGGATGCCGATAAGGAAGGGTTTCTCCGTTCGGAAAGAGCCCTGACGCAAACAGCAGGACGTGCCGCCAGAAACCTGAATGCCCGGGTTATCATGTATGCAGATAAAATTACCGAAAGTATGCAGCGCACCATGGACGAAACAGAGCGAAGGAGATTGAAGCAGATTGCCTACAATACCGCAAATCATATTACACCACGCGCTATTGTAAAATCCATCGAAAGTGTGATGGGACCATCAAACGCTACGAAAAACGCAGCGGAAAAAACAGCTGGATTTGAAACGCAAAAAGCAGGCCTTGCGGCTGACCCGGTCGTACAGTATATGTCGAAGCAACAGCTGAAAAAAGCGATTCAAAATCTGCAACAACAAATGGAAAAAGTAGTAAAAGAGCTTGATTTTATTGAAGCGGCACGGCTACGCGATGAAATGTTCGTGTTTCAACACCTTCTCGAAGAAAAAGAATAACTTTGCATCTGATTATATAAAATTGGTCTCATGTTTATTAAAACCCATCTGGAATCCCTTAGAAAAACAATCCCTGAAACGGTTTGTCTGGTGGCTGTATCCAAAACAAAACCCAATGAAGATATTCTGGAAGCCTACCAAAACGGACAGCGACATTTTGGAGAAAACAATGCACGTGAAATGCAGGCCAAAGCCCAGGCGTTACCCAAAGACATTCACTGGCATTTTATCGGCCATTTGCAAACCAACAAGGTCAAGTACATTGCACCCTGGGTTGATTTGATTCACAGCGTTGACAGTTTAAAAGTTCTAAAAGAGATCGACCGGCAAGCCGAAAAGAACGGAAAAACCATCCGATGCCTGCTTCAGTTCCATATCGCTGAAGAAGAGACCAAATTCGGACTCAACCTACAGGAGGCGGAGCAACTGATTAACAGCCCGGAATTCAAAACAATGGCACATATTCAGCTTTCCGGTGTAATGGGCATGGCCACCTATACGGAAAATCAGACACAAATACGCAGGGAATTCAAACAGTTGAAGGTTTGGTTTGACCATCTCAAAATTCATTATTTTTCAGAAACACCTGAATTCAAAGAAATCTCCATGGGCATGTCGGGCGATTATCAACTCGCCATTGAAGAAAAATCAACCCTGGTACGAATCGGCAGCCTGATTTTTGGTGCCCGGTCATGCGCACTGTAACCTGCTTCTGACAATTCAGTCTAAGGTCAAACATAATATAAAATGACAGAAATCCTATTTTTTACTGGTTTTATAATACTCGTTGTTGGCGCCGATATTCTGGTAAAAGGCTCATCCTCAATCGGGCAAAAATTAGGCATTCCCAGCATTGTAATCGGAATGACTATCGTTGCGTTCGGAACCAGCCTGCCGGAACTGGTTATCAGCAGTTTTGCAGCCTATCGTGGCGAAACCGATCTGGCGATCACCAATGTATTGGGCAGCAACCTGCTAAATATTCTGCTGATTCTGGGAATATCCGCAATAATACTACCGATACCGGCAAAAAAATCAACCACTAATCGGGTAATTCCAGCTTCTTTCCTTCTCACGGTATTTCTCATATTAATGATGTATACTTTTAATCAGGGGAGGAATGTAGTAAACCGAACCGAAGGGATTGTCCTGCTGCTTCTTTTTGTTCTCTTTCTTTATCTGAATAAAAAAGAATCAAACAAATCCAAAGGTGTCGATGGGATGCCCAGGGTAGAGGAACAACCCGTATTAAAATCTTTGGCATACGTGATTCTTGGACTTGCCGCACTTTTTATCAGTGGAAGGTGGATCGTTAACGGCGCCTCAGCCATTGCAGCAGACCTTGGGATTAGCCAATCAGTAATCGGGTTTACCCTGGTTTCACTGTCAACCTCATTGCCGGAATTAGTAACCTCGGTAATGGCGGCGATACGAAAAAATACGGATATCGCTATTGGTAATGTTATTGGTTCAAATATTCTGAATATCCTGGTTGTACTCGGAGTAAGTGCAACAATAAGACCATTACCTGTTTACGAAGAAATTTTCAGCGATCTTATTATGGTACTTTTTGCAACATTCGTGCTCTTTTTAATGCTTTTTACCGGGAGGAAAAGATATATTTTACATCGGCATGAAGGGGCTTTACTGTTACTCATCTATTTGATTTACATAACGACACGAATTATCTGATAACAAAATTTGAAGGCATACACTTCACAGGAACACGATGAAAAAAACTCCCCTGTTCGGCCAAACCCTGAATGAATTAAGGCAAACTGTCGCTGCATTGGGTGAAAAACCCTTTGTCGGGAATCAGCTGGCCGACTGGCTCTATAAAAAAGATATCCTCACCTTTGAAGCAATGAACAACCTCCCGAAAGCCTTTCGGGAAAAACTCGAAGAAAATTTCACGCTTGGCCGCTCAGCCCCCATTGCTGTCCAGGAATCGGTTGATGGGACAAAAAAATACCTGTTTTCCACCCCTAGCCAACACTGGATCGAAGCCGCCTATATTCCCGATAAAGAACGGGCTACCCTTTGTGTTTCCTCACAGGCCGGATGCAAAATGGGGTGTATGTTTTGCATGACAGGAAAACAGGGTTTTCAGGCCAACCTGACAACCGGGGAAATTCTAAACCAAATAAAAAGCCTCCCTGAACAGCATACACTAACCAATATCGTTTATATGGGGATGGGCGAACCCTTTGATAATACGGCAAATGTGCTAAAAAGCCTGGAAATTTTAACAGCAGCCTATGGTTTTGAAATGAGCCCAAAGCGTATTACCGTATCGAGTATCGGAATTCTTCCCGGCCTGTTGGAATTTTTACATAAAAGTGAATGCCATCTGGCCATCAGTATGCATACGCCCTTTGAAGAAGAGAGAAAACAACTTATGCCCATTGAGAAAGTTTATCCCATTCGTGAAATTATTAATATAATCCGTATGGCGGATATTGGGCGGCAGCGCAGGGTATCGTTCGAATACATTCTTTTTGACGGATTCAATGACACCCCGAAACATGTCAAGGAAATTGTACGGCTTTTAAGTGGAATCCGTTGCCGTATAAACCTTATCCGGTTTCATTCGATTCCGGGAACGTCACTCAAAGGAACGCCGGAAACACAGATGATTTGGTTTAGGGATGCGTTGAATAAAAAAGGAATAACAGCCACCATCCGGGCTTCCAGAGGAGAAGATATTTATGCAGCTTGTGGCTTGCTTTCCACCAAAGCATTGCATAAAAACAAGGAGAATCGCATCGAAACACCGGAGGAATAACTCCTCTTGTCGGATAATTGCTATCTTTGCCCCGCTATGGCACAAACAATAAACATCAAGAACAAAAAAGCCTTTTACCAGTATTTTATCCTCGACCGGTTTACGGCAGGCATCGTTCTGACAGGAACGGAAATAAAATCCATCCGTGGAGGAAAAGCGAATTTAAGCGATGCCTATTGTCAGTTTCGCGAAGGCGAATTGTTTGTGTTTGGTTTGCACATCAGTGAATATACCTTTGGCACATATAACAACCACGATCCCAAACGCCCGCGAAAATTGTTGCTCAACCGCCGGGAGCTAAAAAAAATCTTTACGAATATTCATGAAAAAGGGCTGACAATTATACCGCTTTACTTATTTATTAATGAGAAAGGGCTGGCAAAAATTGAAATATCCATCGCAAAAGGAAAAAAATTGTACGATAAACGGGAAACCCTAAAGGCGAAAGACACAAAACGAGAAATTGAGAGAGGACGTTATTAATTTTTAAAACGTAACAAGGGAGAATCGGGTTCCCGCTCCATCAGCCGATAGGAAAGATGATCCACTAAACGGGGAAAAAGTTTATTCAGCATTACAGCCAACTTTCCTTCGGTAGTGAGAATCAGGCTTCTTTTTCTTCGCACCACTGCCAGATAAATCCTGTAGGCACAATACGCTGCCGACATCATATTTTTTTCTTCCCGCGGGGTGGTTCCCTGTATTGACCCATCAGCAGTTAGCGCTGTGTACCGGATGTTGGAGCTGGTAAAGCCGGGAGCAGCCACCAAAACATGAAGGCCTGTTTTAAGATTTTCAATGCGTACAGTTTCCAAAAAACCCCGAATGGCGTATTTGCTGGCCGAATAGCCAGTCCGACCCGGAAGCCCCTGATAGCCGGCAATGGAAATAATCCCGACAACCGTGCCTTTAGCCTTTACCAGATAAGGCTCAGCATATTTTGTACAATAAACAGTTCCCCAAAAATTGACATCCATTAAACGTCGGATCACCGCTAAATCAAGATCACAAAATAAGGCGCGCATGGAAATTCCGGCATTGTTAATAAGCACATCGATCGTTCCAAAAGTGCTTATTGTCTTTTCAATCAAATTGCGGCAATCTTCTTCTTTACTCACATCGGCAGGAACAACCAACACAGGTACATTATATTTTGCAATCTGCTGTTGAGTTTCCTGCAAGCGATCCGGGTTACGGGCAGCGAGTACTACACTTGAGCGCTGCCGTGCAAACTGAACAGCCAGTGCACGGCCGATTCCGGAGGAGGCTCCGGTAATAATTACTACCTTATCCTTCATACAGCAAAAATACAGAATATCCCTTCAAAGAAAGCACTTGCATAAATTTTGAGTTAAAAAATCAGGGAATGCTCATCCGAAGCACATGGTCAGGCAACCGGGCAAGGATTTCATAATTCATAGCATTGTTCATTTCAGCAAAAGACGAGAAAGTAATTTCGTTATCCCCCTGAGCGCCAATCAGGATAACTTCATCGCCTTGCTCCACTGAGGCATGATCAGAAATATTACAAATCACCATATTCATATTGATAGACCCAATCACATCGGCGCGCTGGCCATTCACCAAAACGTGGCCATTATTGCTAAGGGAACGGCTATAGCCATCGACATAGCCCACCGGAACAATCATAATCCGCATATTCTGGGGTGCCTGGTAACCCAGCCCATAACCGACAAACTCCCCTTCTTCCAGGTCTTTTACCAGCATGACTTCTGATTTCCACACAATGGAACGCTGGAGGGGATTCGAATGATTTTTCATCGCACGGGCGTACTGAATCCAGATTTCACGTGTGGGCCAGTATCCGTATAGCATAACGCCAACCCGTACCATATTCAGACGGGTTTGGGGATAAATCACGGCAGCAGCGGAAGAGGCCACATGGAGCAACTCGCCGTGAATATCATCATGCGAAAGCATTTCTACTTTTTCCTTGAAACGATCAAATTGATTCATTACCCGTACATAATTGGCAATGCTTTCTGCACCGGCAAAATGGGTAGTAATTCCTTTTATCACAATCCAATCCCGGTTTTCTTTAATCACCGGGATGCATGTTCCCAATTCGTCTTCTGTTAATCCGGTCCGGTTCATTCCCGTTTCAAGATCCAAATGAATGCATGCTTTTTTGTTCAGAATTTTTGCCATGGCAATGGCCGAAGAAAGCACGGAGGGCGTGTAGACATAAAATTCGATTTCATGCTCGATAATCCAACGCATATGCGCCGGTTCGATAAACCCCATAACCATAAGGCTAACACCCTGCCGGATAAACGGATGACAATGTTGCGCTTCCGTGGAGCTAAAAACAGCGAAATGGGTAACCCCGACACTCTGAAGCGCAGGGAGCACCTGTCCTACCCCATGGCCATATGCATTACCTTTCACAACAGCACATACAATTACATCGTTTCCCATCAGGGATTTCAAAAAGCGATAATTATTGGTGAGTGCTGATTTTTTTATTTCTATCACTGAACTACTCATTACCTCGATCTCTCATACCCACTAATCAGATAAAATCTTTCTCAATAAATTTAGAATTCAACAATCGGGCGACTGCCATATAACTGGGCTTAAAACAAATTTTATCCCCCACACGGTATTTTCTTTGATTTTCAGTATTCAGATTTTCACCCAGGTCGAGCACCGTCATATCCGAGGTGGTTCCAACAAAACGGATGCTATTATCAAGAGGTTCCAACTCATTGACATCCACATCGAGAAGGCCGAAGTCGACGATAGCCTTATACGTAGTTTCATTAAAGGCTTCGGAATCAAACTCTTCGGTATGCCCAATGCTGGCATCACTGATTACTCCGTCGGGAACAATCTCTTTCTCCTCCAGTTCGATGATGTTGCCATAAAAACCAAAGGTTTCGGAGGAAAGATTTCGAAAAGTTTCATTATCGAGTGGACTGGTACCGAAAAAAGCGGCTTCACCAATCCGGAAATGATTGATATCATTGGGCAATTTACCATTTTCAATCAATGGCAGAGTAATAGAGCTTCCACCCGAAATCAATGGAATTCTGGTATTAAATTTTGATTCCAGAAGCATTTTATATAAGGAGAGTTGCATAAGTTTATCGTAGGTTGGTTCAATGCCGTACATACACCCCAGATTAGAACCCAGGCCAATCACTTCAATATTAGGCATATCAAACACCCGGGCATAAAAATCCTCCAGGTTTTCGCGAAGTACCCCTTCGCGTAGTTCGCCCAACTCAACCATCACAATAATTTTATGGATTTTCCCGGCCTTCCCGGCTGCCTCGTTTAAGGCTTTAATGGTGCGATAACTGGAATTCAAGGAGATATCCGCATATTCCACAATTTCATCAATATACACCTCGGCCGGAGGTTTAATATAAATGGTAACCAAATCATTATTCAGTTCCTTAAGTTTTTTCAGACTACTTAAGCGACTGTCTCCCACAGAATGAATATCCTTTAACAGTTCAGGAGTTAGCAACGCCTTCATAAAATCTTCATCGCCACTAAAAACTTTCGTAATTAAGCTCCATGAAATGTTATGTGCAGCAAAATACTGACTCAGTTCCATTATATTATTTCGAACTTCGGTAATACTAATACGTAATTGTGCCATTATTTTGTTTTAGGATTGGACAAACGCATCTCAGCGTATTTATTAGTAAATCCTACGCGTTCATAAAGGTGCTTAGCGGGATTATCATATTCAACGTGCAATTTTATATCACCCTCGGTAAGGGATACTGCTTTTTGAATGATCTGATTCCCAATTCCTTTACCCCGATAGTTGCTATCGACTGCAATATAGACCAGAATATTTTCAGGAATATAACCGCGCATTCCGGTTTTGTTCATGATCAGGGCTCCCACAAAAATACCTTCATAAAATGCGGCTAAAGCAAAACCGCCTTTACCGGGGTCAGCAGACAAGGCATATTCCAGACAATTGCTAATGTGCTCACGAGGGTCGCCAAAACGTTCAAGGTGTTTGAAGAGAAACTCAATAAATTGTTCTTGTGTGATTTCTTTAAAGTCGTTGACCGACCTAATTACTTTAATTTCCAGCATAAATTTCTTTCTTTTTCGTTAAAAATCAGGAAGATTCACAAAAATACAAAAAAAAAGCAAATTTTCAAATCACAAAAACAGAGCAAGCAATGCATCACCCCAAAACGGCGGTTTATATACGGCAATAAAAGCCCTCTCAGAATCAAGAATATAAGTTCATCTACAGGATTCAGTTTGTATATTAGATAAAACCAGAAAGAAAACACGCTTCAGCCAGGGAAAAGATGACTTTTGCAATTGAAAATGGGTAAAAAAAAGGCTGTCACGTAAGACAGCCTTTTGATTCAGGGAGGGTGGATGATGGGGTTCGAACCCACGACCTCTGGAACCACAATCCAGCGCTCTGACCAACTGAGCTACAACCACCGTGAAAATTAGTGATGCAAAATTAACACATTTTTTTAATTCTGGAAATAGTTATTTATTTTTATGCGCATTTTTTTAGTATTCTGAAACGCAGAAAAATAAAAAATATAAACGATGGCAGACGTTATAGATTACAAAATTTACGGTGATGATATGCAAATTGTGCAAATCGGCCTCGATCCGAATGAAGCGGTCAGAGCTGAAGTAGGAACAATGATGTATATGACCCACGGCATTGAAATGCAAACAAATACAGGAGGTGGGATTTTTAAAGGATTTAAGCGTATGCTTACCGGTGATGGATTTTTCATTACCTCGTTCCTGTACAAAGGGGAAGAAAAAGGCTATGTGGGATTTGGCGCCCCTTACCCCGGAAAAGTTATCCCGTTAGATCTGACCGAATTAGGTGGTACATTTATTTGTCAGAAGGATGCTTTTCTCTGTGCTGCCGCAGGCATTGATATTGATATCGCCTTCACCCGGAAGTTGGGAGCGGGATTATTTGGAGGAGAAGGATTTATTCTCCAAAAACTTAGCGGCGACGGCCTGGCCTTTATTCATGCCGGAGGAACAGTGATTGCCCGAACACTGCAACCCGGCGAAACGTTAAGGGTAGACACCGGATGTATTGCTGCTTTTGCTCCCACCGTAAGCTATGACATAAAATTTATCGGTGGATTTACTAACGCACTCTTTGGCGGAGAAGGGATTTTTCTGGCGACATTAACTGGTCCTGGGAAAATATACCTGCAAAGCCTTCCGTTCAGCCGTCTGGCCGACCGTATCCAGGCCGCTTCAGTAAAGCATAACCGGGGTGAAAAGCAAGGAGCTGCTGGAATTGGCGGGGAACTCCTTGGCGGGATACTGGGTGGCGATCGTCGGTTCTAACCTTACCGAAGAAGGGTGAAGGTACCTTTAATCAACTGTTCACCTTCGATTCCATCGTATCCCATAATCTCATAATAAAGATAATACACATAAACACCGGAAGAACACAGCGTGCCTTCGTAGGTTCCATCCCAGCCCGACATCAGCGAAAGATCATCACCCCGTTCTTCATATACCTGTGTACCTACACGGGAAAAAATGAGCAACCGGTAACTCACGCCTTCCACATTGCCCGTGATAAAGCCACGAAAAAAATCATTCAGCCCATCCTGATTGGGCGTAAAGGCATTGGGAACAAATAAAGGCAATAAGATCTTGACTCCAATTTTTGAAGTCATCGTACAGGAATTGCTGTCGATAACCGTCAGCACATATTCGTGGTAGGGGTCATCGGGAATAATGGTGGTATCGGGTGTAGAGGAATACCATTCCTCAGGCATAAAATCCCAGTTAAAACGATAAGGGGTAGTGCCGCGCCATACCTCTGCACTAAAACTGACCGGAGCATCCAGATAGGCCACCGTATCGGAAACCCAAGGTTGCAAAGCAGGAAGCGGATTCACATCAATGAGCAGGGGTTCACTGTTTTGGCGTGCTTCGCCACAGTCGTTAACCGCCAAGGCAGTCAATTCGGCAAATCCAACCCACGAAGGATTCCAGGTCACTGCACATTGCTGGCCATTTCCGGAAACCGTTCCCGCTTCCGGAGGCAAGAGTGTCCAGACATACGAGGTGGAATATTGACCTCCGTCAGTGAAATAGAACTGATCAGGGCCTGCTTCACACAGGTTGGTGTCGCCAACGGGCAGCGCTGCTTTCAATGGCAGCGGATGGGTAATTACCTTAAGGCTGTCGCTATAGGCACCTTCCCCACAGCCATTGAGACCTTTCACTTTGATCCAGGCCTCGCCATGAAAAAACGGATCCCAATTTACCGTTACAGAATTTCCATTATTGGAAACAACACCGGAAGCATCGGGATTCAACGACCAGGAATAAGTGTCGGTATGCAGGGGAATAGCAATAGTATACTGCTCCGGCACCGCTCCTTCACACCGCTCCCGATTCCCTGTTGGTTGCAAGGGTTTTTCAGGAAGTGGAAGAATAGTAAAACTATAAGCAGTGTACTCATCGTCGAGTTTAATATCGCCGGTATTATATTCGCATTCTGCTTCAACGAATTGAAAATCACACACATCACCCACATGGGTATGAAAGTTTAATTCCAGCATCTGACCGGAGAGAATGGTAACGCCAGGGCCTGGTTCAGCGGCCCAGGAAATAATCAACTCTCCCGAACCGGGATTCGTAACGCTGATATCCGAAAGAAAAGCGTGTGGATTGGAAAACCCGTTATACGCCAAATCATCAGCATAAAATAATTTCAAAGAAAAATCTGTAACCTCAGCAAAACCAGCAATTTTTATCGGAACGGAAATGTCGGTTTCAGGGCAGGCAGCAGCATCAGAAATACCAACCGTGGTTAACAGCGCCCCTACCACCAAAATACATTCGCCTGAGTAGATTTCAATCGGATCACACGATCCGGTAACGATACAACGAAACTTATAACCGGTCATCGCGGCCTGTACATCACGGATAACAAGTTCATCGGTGTACACACCATAATAGGGATCTTCGTCAGGCAGATTGTACCAAACAACACCCCCATCGGTACTCTCCTGCCATTGGTAGCTCAGATCTGAACCATAGGCATTTACGCCCAACGTAGCATCATCGTTAACCGCCGCAGAAATCAGATCAATGGGATGATGTGTGATGGAAGTGGAAGTATCCACCTGAATGGTCATCGTATAGATTGGCCCGGTGCCACAACGGTTTTCACCCTGCAGCGTAAGGAAATGCGGACCCGGATGTATCGACCGGGTGATCACTACCGTATCCAAAGCGAAAGTATTGGCAGGATTTAGCCGAACAATTCCATGATCATACCCCCACAGATAGCCATCCGGATCGGTATAGGCCAAATCATCGGAATTAAAAATTACTGTATCGCCGGGACAAACCACAACAGGGCCGTGGATAGTATCAGCCAAAGCTGGTGGGTATTCCACAAATATTTCGAAACATTCATTAACCTGTTATGCTGTACTGAAATCTTTGATAACCTCAATGGTTTTCCATCCCGGATCAGCATATCGGATATCCTCTTGTGGCTGTACATCCGTAGATACCGAAGGGGTGGATTCACAGGAAGGTAAAATTAACCGGGTAATATCTAGTTTATCTGTACAGTGGTTACACACCATGGCATAATAATCATCATCCACTCTAAAAATATCACTAATACTATGGCCGAAACCAATGGTGTTGCCCAGCGTACCAAAGGTTACGGCATCTGGAATGGTGGTAATATCGGCAAAGTTCAGTTTTACAAGATTAAATTCATCATAAATATGACCGGCCACAATGTAGCCGTACACCTGATCGCAGCTACGGAATAAAGAAATATCGCGCATATGAACAATTCCACCGGCGATATCAATCGGAACCGGTGTGCAGTCAGGATCCGGATTCAGAATATTCGCACCAAAATCCAACCGAAATAAGCCTTTATCCTCATCATTATCTGTAACAAAAACATACCACAAGCCATTGTCCTGAATCGGAAAAATGCCAACAGGCAGGCTCAACCTATCGTCAGGATTACCCAGGTTATGTACAACGGGCATTTCATCAATGCCAGAAGTAAAATCGAAACGGGTTATGGTACCATTCCGTCTGTTTACAGTAAAGCCATGCCACATGGGCGATGCTGATTCATTATCATAAAAGATATAGAGGTCATGCGGAAAATTCAGTGTATCAAAATCATCATCTTCAATAAGAATGGTAAGCTCAGGACTTAAATTCGCCAG
>RZYD01000260.1 GCA_009930445.1 Bacteroidia bacterium
ATTAACTAATTAAGTTATTAACGATAGTTTGTTTATAACTACAAATATTTTGGAATTAATTATCGTTCCTGCCTTTTGACTTTTCGGAGGGGACTCAATGATAAAATTTCAATTCCAGTGTGGTGCGATTAAAAGGTTTGCCGCTTGAAAGGGCTAAAAAAGCCTTCTCAATTTCAATTCCAGTGTGGTGCGATTAAAAGCTCCGGGCTTCGTTATAGTTTCTTCTCCGATTTCAATTTCAATTCCAGTGTGGTGCGATTAAAAGAGCGAAGACAAGGGGCTTGACTGGGGATCTGGCGAATTTCAATTCCAGTGTGGTGCGATTAAAAGTGCGATTTGCCAGTTAATACACCTGTTGCCCCTTCCATTTCAATTCCAGTGTGGTGCGATTAAAAGAATACAACAAATCTCCGTTTTACAATAGGATATTCATTTCAATTCCAGTGTGGTGCGATTAAAAGAAGCCTCTTTAATCCCCAGTATCCGCATTAACTTAATTTCAATTCCAGTGTGGTGCGATTAAAAGTGATGATTCAATTTGCCCGAAACAAGAAAATCAAATATTTCAATTCCAGTGTGGTGCGATTAAAAGAGTAATGTTTTATAGGTTTGTTTTTTTAACATCTCATATTTCAATTCCAGTGTGGTGCGATTAAAAGGTAAACGTTTTAAGAAGTCAGCGGCATAACTACACCATTTCAATTCCAGTGTGGTGCGATTAAAAGGTAGATCCGTAAGAAAGACATAAATCACTATTTACAAATTTCAATTCCAGTGTGGTGCGATTAAAAGCCCTCCAGGACAGTTATTTTCTGCCCCTTTTCTGGATTTCAATTCCAGTGTGGTGCGATTAAAAGTATATAGCTGTCAACTGACTGATTACCAGATGACGATTTCAATTCCAGTGTGGTGCGATTAAAAGTGAGTAACGAAAAAATCAACAAAAAAGAGCCTGACAAATTTCAATTCCAGTGTGGTGCGATTAAAAGGCTACTGTTCCAATTCCAAGACCATGAGAATTTATGGATTTCAATTCCAGTGTGGTGCGATTAAAAGTTAAATCAAATTGCTTCCGCTGATCAGCAATATTATTTCAATTCCAGTGTGGTGCGATTAAAAGTCCCTACCTTTTGCCCATTATAAAAAATCAACCTATTTCAATTCCAGTGTGGTGCGATTAAAAGGATGATTAGCATTTTCTTCCAAAATCTTCTCTATCTCATTTCAATTCCAGTGTGGTGCGATTAAAAGTTCGACACGTAGCCGCGCAGTCCATTCCGAGCGTATTTCAATTCCAGTGTGGTGCGATTAAAAGAGAAGAGGGTACAGTATTATCACCTCCTTCTGATTATTTCAATTCCAGTGTGGTGCGATTAAAAGAAATAAAAGCGCTGCTCTCAAAAACAGAAATTAAATTTCAATTCCAGTGTGGTGCGATTAAAAGGGTAAACGTTTTAAGAAGTCAGCGGCATAACTACACCATTTCAATTCCAGTGTGGTGCGATTAAAAGGCTCGTTGTTGCTGCCGTGTATATTTTGTCATTTAAATTTCAATTCCAGTGTGGTGCGATTAAAAGTCCCATCCGAAAATAAACCCATTATCAGCATCTCCATTTCAATTCCAGTGTGGTGCGATTAAAAGAGAATTATGCTGAATAAGTATAAGACTATTCCTACAATTTCAATTCCAGTGTGGTGCGATTAAAAGATATTTAGTAATCCAAAAGATGCGGTCATTTCTTTAATTTCAATTCCAGTGTGGTGCGATTAAAAGCATATATGGCAAAATATGATGCCAAATTAGATCAGATTTCAATTCCAGTGTGGTGCGATTAAAAGTTTTTGATGGAATTAAAAGTTTTGAAAAATGAAATAATTTCAATTCCAGTGTGGTGCGATTAAAAGCTCTTTCCGTGTTGTTTCTATGTCATTTGTTAAAATATTTCAATTCCAGTGTGGTGCGATTAAAAGATTTAGTAATCCAAAAGAGGCGGTCATTTCTTTAATTTCAATTCCAGTGTGGTGCGATTAAAAGCTGTCAATAACCCTTTTGAAACACCAGCTGATTCCTATTTCAATTCCAGTGTGGTGCGATTAAAAGAGTTATTTGAACGCATTACAGCGTTTATATCGTAATTTCAATTCCAGTGTGGTGCGATTAAAAGGATATTGCACAGAAGGAAGCAGCATTATATTCTGAAATTTCAATTCCAGTGTGGTGCGATTAAAAGAGCGAAGACAAGGGGCTTGACTGGGGATCTGGCGAATTTCAATTCCAGTGTGGTGCGATTAAAAGTACTTGCTTTGACGTTTCCACCTGCGAAAAAGATATTTCAATTCCAGTGTGGTGCGATTAAAAGGAAAAAGCGGAGACAAAAGTAAGTGCGAATAATGGATTTCAATTCCAGTGTGGTGCGATTAAAAGACTACTGGTATCATGCCTTTTCTCTTTTATAGAATCAATTTCAATTCCAGTGTGGTGCGATTAAAAGATATAGCATTGAAGGGTTTTCTTCAAGAACTACAAGATTTCAATTCCAGTGTGGTGCGATTAAAAGCACTGAAACTGACCCTGTTTTCATTGCTGATTCGGATTTCAATTCCAGTGTGGTGCGATTAAAAGTCATTATACCCTGTGATCCCAAATGCAAATGAATAAAATTTCAATTCCAGTGTGGTGCGATTAAAAGCTTATCTTACTTCGTTTACAGAAACCGACCCTGTGATTTCAATTCCAGTGTGGTGCGATTAAAAGTGATTTTCCGCCCCTTCTTTGCCCTCCAATCGTGTAATTTCAATTCCAGTGTGGTGCGATTAAAAGTCCGTTGAAGGTGTTGTTGTTACCTGTCGTATTATAGATTTCAATTCCAGTGTGGTGCGATTAAAAGCCTCGAACAAGAAATTGAGAAGGAGTTAACAGCACATTTCAATTCCAGTGTGGTGCGATTAAAAGGGTTATCTGCTTTTTGCTAATTACAGTACATAACAAATTTCAATTCCAGTGTGGTGCGATTAAAAGTAAAATATCCCACATTAACATCCTTGCCATTAGTGATTTCAATTCCAGTGTGGTGCGATTAAAAGTCGTATTTCTCAAGCATGCACATCGATCCTTTTTATTTCAATTCCAGTGTGGTGCGATTAAAAGTGCTATTGCAATCACTAACAACCCTATCCCGGTACATTTCAATTCCAGTGTGGTGCGATTAAAAGGACTTCCGCCTCCTACCTGCGTTAAATCGTACTGCGATTTCAATTCCAGTGTGGTGCGATTAAAAGGAAAATGCCTTATCTGGAATTTCAGGTATTGAATCGATTTCAATTCCAGTGTGGTGCGATTAAAAGCATAAAGCCAAAAATCCAAATTATAGATGCGACGATTATTTCAATTCCAGTGTGGTGCGATTAAAAGTATTCGGGCGTTATGAAAACAGCACAGTGATGAACATTTCAATTCCAGTGTGGTGCGATTAAAAGCAGCAAAACATAAAAAAGAGGGGATGCCGACATCATTTCAATTCCAGTGTGGTGCGATTAAAAGTGACGATTCAGATGATTCGGTCATTGGAACAAAAATTTCAATTCCAGTGTGGTGCGATTAAAAGCATCTGAATCCAATCCGCTTCAGAAGGTGACGATACATTTCAATTCCAGTGTGGTGCGATTAAAAGTTATACCCTGTGATCCCAAATGCAAATGAATAAAATTTCAATTCCAGTGTGGTGCGATTAAAAGTTTTATTTTCCATCCACTATCATTTTATTAAAATTATTTCAATTCCAGTGTGGTGCGATTAAAAGTCATTACCCCAGCTAATACTGACAATGCTAATCCAAGATTTCAATTCCAGTGTGGTGCGATTAAAAGATGGAAAACCTTATATATGCGATGATATGATTCAGGAATTTCAATTCCAGTGTGGTGCGATTAAAAGCTTTTCACCTTCGTAATTTAAAACAGGCTCGAATTTATTTCAATTCCAGTGTGGTGCGATTAAAAGAAAAATCCTCATAACTCCACTCATACCCATCTGCATTTCAATTCCAGTGTGGTGCGATTAAAAG
>RZYD01000261.1 GCA_009930445.1 Bacteroidia bacterium
TTCCCTTCCCCATGTGCCATCGTTCCACAATCGCGTCAAATAAGATGACTCTCCAACGTATTTATCAATATTTTGTTTTGGAACATACACCGTATTAAAATCCATACTTAGTGCAAATCCCTGCGCTACGTAACGGCTCACATAAAAGCCGAAGGGATAGCCTTGCTCAGCACCTTCCCACGTAGTCTCCGTGAGCTGTTTGCCAAAAGTGAGTTGGGGGGCTATAAAGTCCACAAAATTCACACCCGTTCCGATTACCCAAGGATAACTCGTAGTTTGTGCGTTTACTGAAAAAAACATAGTCATCAGTACTAACGACAATAGATAAATCTTTTTCATAGGTTCATTTTTTGGTTACATCGTTTTCTATCTAAATAACAAATATCTTTGCAGGAAGTTTTATCCCTTATCAAATTAATCCTAAAAAACGCACATAGTAATATGATTCCATTAAAAAATATTATTGATATCGCGATAAATGCAGGGCAAAAGATACTCACTATTTACGAGAAAAACAACATTAATGTTTCGTACAAAAGCGACCAGTCGCCCCTTACTGAAGCAGACCAGTTATCTAACCACATACTAGTAAAGGAATTAAAAAAATACAATTGGCCTGTTTTAAGTGAAGAAGGCAGTGAAATATTATTTGAAGATCGATCAAAATGGAACAAATACTGGCTTATTGACCCACTGGATGGCACGAAAGAGTTTATTAACAGAAATGGAGAATTCACGGTTAATATCGCATTGATTGATGACGGCGTACCCATGGCTGGCATTGTCTATATCCCGGTAACGGATCAACTCTATGTCGGAGTAATCCGGAATAACCTGTTTTCAGACTGCGAATACCGGGCACCGTTTTCCCTGCGAAGCGATCATGCCTCCAGAGGCCTTGATTGGAGCGTACTGCCCGATTGCAATACAGATACAGTGGTAATTCTGGGCAGTCGTTCGCACAGGAATAAATTAACCGACGATTGGATTAAAGAAATTAGCAAAATCCATCGCGACTGCCGGATTGAAAGCCGTGGAAGTTCGATGAAAATTTGCGCACTGGCTGAAGGTTCAGCGCATTATTACCCCCGTTTTGCGCCCACAATGGAATGGGATACTGCAGCAGCGGATGCCATTTTGCGGGCAGCGGGCGGATTAATTGTAAAGGCCAGCGACAAAACCCCGCTCAACTATAATAAAACTTCTTTGGTAAATCCCCATTTTATCGCCATTGGCCCCGGAATGAAAATGCAATAAAAAAAGGGCAGTCAAACAACGACAGCCCCTTTCTTATTTCTGTTGAGATTTAGCTTCCCAAAGTCGCAACCATTACTGCTTTAATTGTATGTAAGCGATTTTCTGCTTCATCAAATACGACGGAGTGGGGCGACTCAAATACTTCATCGGTAACTTCCAGTTCCGGCATTCCGAATTTCTGAAAAATCTCCTCTCCCACCGTTGTTTCACGGCTATGGAACGACGGCAGACAATGCAGGAATTTTACATTGGGATTTCCTGTTTTTTTAATCATTTCCATATTCACCTGATAAGGTTTCATTTGTTCAATACGTTGCACCCATACTTCATCAGGTTCTCCCATCGAAACCCACACATCTGTATACAGAAAATCAACACCTTTAACTCCTTCTTCCACCTTATCCGTGATTGTAATTTTAGCACCGGTTTCTTTGGCAATCGCACGGCATTGGGCAACTAATTTTTCATCCGGGTGACAAATTTCAGGAGCAACGGCTCTGAAGTCCATTCCCATTTTTGCGGCGCCCACCATAAGTGAATTCCCCATATTATTACGTGCATCACCCAAATACGCAAAAGAGAGCTGGTTCAGCGGTTTATCAGCGTGTTCCATCATGGTTAAAAAATCAGCCAGGATCTGCGTTGGATGAAATTCAGTGGTTAATCCGTTCCAAACGGGAACACCGGCATAGGCGCCCAATTCTTCCACGATTTCCTGTTCATAGCCACGATACTCAATACCATCGTACATGCGACCCAGTACCCGGGCCGTATCTTTCATCGATTCTTTTTTGCCCATCTGTGATCCGGAGGGACCCAGGTAGGTAACATGTGCCCCCTGGTCAAGCGCAGCTACTTCAAAAGCACAACGTGTGCGGGTGCTGTCTTTGGCAAAAAGTAACACAATGTTCTTTCCTTTCAGCCGCTGCTGCTCAATACCGGCATATTTTGCCTTTTTAAGATCCCGGGATAAATTAAGCAAAAAACTAATTTCCTGAGGAGTAAAATCCAACAGTTTAAGAAAATTTCTGTTTCTGAGATTAAAAGCCATAGCTGTTATTTTTTAAAATGAATTATTATGCAAAGGTAATTCGTGTACCTCCATTGTCAATACCTAATTTTTCGATGCTGGTAATAATAGCATCCATACCGGTATTTTCCACAAACTGTATTGCCGCGGAGATTTTTGGACCCATACTGCCGGCAGCGAAATGCCCTTCATTCATGTAGCGCATCGCTTCCGACATGGTCATTTTATCGATTGACCGTTGCTGAGGCGTATTAAAATTAAGGCAAACTTTATCAATATCGGTTAATATGATAAACTTATCGGCATTGATCTGGCGAGCCAACAACGAAGAAGCCAGATCTTTATCAATCACGGCATCAATTCCAACCATTTTATTATGTTTCTCGTAATACACTGGTATTCCACCACCACCGACGGCAATGACAATATGATGGGAGCGGGCAATTTTTGCGATTGATGTGGTATTATTGATAATCAGGGGCCTTGGCGAGGCCACTACCTTACGCCAGCCACGTCCTTTGGCATCTTCAGCATAAACAGAATTTGTTTCCGAAGCCATCCGGTCGGCTTCCTCTTTTGAATAATACGGCCCGACGGGTTTTGACGGATTTTGAAACGCAGGATCCTCTTTATTAACAACCACCTGGGTAATTATCGAAATAATATCACGCTGAAGATCGTTCTCGCGTAAGGTATTACGCAATTGCTGTTCAATGATATAGCCAATGAACCCCTGAGAATATGCCACACTAACATCCAAGGGCATTTCTGGCAGTCCATAATTTTTATTTGCTGCAGAATTTGCCAGCAAAATATTGCCCACCTGAGGGCCATTGCCATGGGTAATAACAAAATTATAGTCCCTGCGAATAAGCTCAACTAAACGCTCACTTGCCACGCGGGCATTTTCTTCCTGTTCACTAATAGTGCCTTTTTGTCCTGCCTTAAGCAAAGCGTTGCCACCCAGTGCAACTACTGCGAGTTTTTCCATCGGTTTTATGGTTTAAAATTAATTTGCAAACATAATGGTTTTCTTTCATTTACTAGCAACATAATTGGAAAAGAAACTCTATGTGCCGGGTCTCAGGACAAAACCCCGTTAACCGCCTCCATAAAGTCATCAGGCTGGTAGGGCTTAAGTAAATAGCTGGCGCATCCGGCCTTGAGGCACTGTGTTTTCAATGCATGACGAACCGAAGAAGTCTGCACAATTACGGCAAGCGCAGGGCGAATTTTTTTTATGGATTCCAAGAGATGAAAACCCAATTCTTCTTGCAAATTAATATCCAGCACAAGTAAGTCAATCGGCGTATGGTCAAGCGTCTTCAGCAAGGTATCCGGCTGGCCTGACCAAAGAGTAGAAGCAAAAGTCGGTTTCAGTATTTCATTAATTAAAAGGTAATCATTTTTAAATTCAGAATGAATCAAAATTGTTTTTGTATATAAATTTGGAATATTTATTTTTTTATCGGTCAGAAAAGCTTCTTTTGCAACGGGTATGGTGCGTTGAATAGCGATGGTAAAACAAAATTCCGACCCTTTTCCCAGTTCAGATTGAACAGAAATCCGGCCTCCCAGCAATTCAACTAACCGACGCGTTATAGTCAAACCTAATCCCGAACCCCTGTATTTACGCGTCGTTTGCGCTTCTACCTGAAAAAATGGATTAAAGATCTGCTCCGTCATGTCAGGTGCAATTCCAATTCCGGTATCTGAAACAAAAAAAATCAGTTGATTGGACTCAAAACGGTAACCAAAAA
>RZYD01000262.1 GCA_009930445.1 Bacteroidia bacterium
TACCAGAATTCCGGCAAGAAGGGAATTGATTTTAAACCGGGTGTGCAGAATTCCGGTAGTGCAACCTGCCGCCATCCCGCCAAGGAATGCAATCAGTGTAGCCGGTAAAGGATTCATGCCCCCGGCAATGAGTGCCGCTGAAATCGCCGCACCAAAGGTAAAACTCCCTTCTGCTGTAATATCTGCAAATTTAAAAATCCTGAAACTGATAAAAATTCCCAGTGCCAGCATGGCTAACACTAATCCTATGGTTACTGACCCGATTACTAATGTCATAGTTTTTTTGTTTATGAGGTTACTCTGAGTGGCGCACACCAAAGGTGCCCGTGAATAAACTGACTCTCGCCAATTCCTTGAATATCACGATAGTCGTGGGTGAGATGAAGAATGTCAATCACCTTACTTTCTTCAAATAATTGACGAATAATCAAGTTGGAGTCCGGTTCTCCTTTTTTAAGGGTTTGGTACGGAAACACCGCCGTGTGGAGGTGTCCGCTGAGTGCTGATAGCGGGGCTAGTTTTCTGAGAAAAGGGCCTGACAAGGGAGAAGGTTCCCGTGAAATAAACCCCAGTGTGAGGGTTAGCATCCGGGTGTGCGCGGGTTCGGTGGTAAAAGCAATCTGGTCGCGTATCTCCGGGAAGTTAAACAAATCGCGGCTGTCGACCGGCGCTGTGCGTAACGCTGACCCCACCAGCCCTCCGCTTTCTGCAACCATTAAAACGATGAGGTCATTGCATTGCTGTTGAACGATGACGGCTTCTAAAAGCGCCGATAATCCAATGGATTTTTCCATACCGTCGCTCTCAAATCGGTGGTGGTGGGTAAAATGGCCTTCTGCGGTTAATGCATAAAGTTGCTGAATCTCAGGAATCATCTTGCCTGTTTTTACCGTATAGTCGGGAATGCCGCTGTTGTCGGAAGGCAAATAAACAATAGCTTCTCCAACGGCAATAAATTCTCCAAACCGGTTTCGGCAATCCTCAAAGTTACTGCCGATGGCTCCGATTCCAAGGGCGTAGGTATTGCCGGGGAACCGAACGGTACGGCAATCAGCTGCGCTATATCCTCCGGAGTGCAGCTGTGCAGGGTTCCCGGTTGCTGAAAGCTTCATCGGTTCCTGTGCCTTCTCTCCGGAAGAAAAAAAACGATATCCGTTTTGGATAAACTGTTGTTCCGGTTCTTCCTTTTTTTTCTGACTTTTCGCCGATTTTTCCCCAAACATTTTCAGCATTCCTGCCATTTCAAGCACTTCGCTGACCTGTGCTGAGAAACTTTCAATGGAAAGGCTTCCTCCTACAGCATGCAAATGTTTGTATTGCTTTACCAGAATTCGGATTCCTGCCGAACTGATGTATGAAATGCCGCTGGTATCCAGCGAAAGGTCGTAGATTCCTGAACGAACCAGTTGCTCAATATGCTCGTCTAAATGTCCTGCCCAGTTGGCATCTAATCTGCCTTGCAGCAGCAGTTGTGCCATTTTTCCCTGGAGTATGATTTCTATGGTAAGATTTTCCTGCATAGCCATTTTTTTTATTCTGCGATTTTTTCATCCGCGGAATGGAGTAACGTTGCGGGCAGCATGACCCCAAATTCACGGGCGGCTTTGCAATTTATAACAATATGGGGAGCTTTCAGCGACTGGAATGGAATTTCGGCTGGATTTTGTCCGTTTAGAATTTTTATTGCTAATGCCGCTGCTTCTTTGCCCTGTTCTGAATAATCACCCGTGGCACCGGCAATAGCTCCCATTCTCACTTGTTCAGAAATAAAACAGAAAAGCGGTTTTTTCATTTTTTTAGCGGTTTTTACAATATACGAAAAAGCGGCAATACTAACATTATCAGGTATTTGTAGTATGGCGTCGATTTCTTTACGGCAAAGGGTGTTGATTGCATCTGCTACTTCTGCCTGTGTGTTAACGGTTACTATTTCAAGTGCGATTCCGTGGTTTTTACAGGAGGCCTGAAGAGCCTTCAGTGTTTTTACCGGGCCGGTTTCGCCGGGATAAAGCAGGGTTCCGATCGTTTTGGTTTTTGGCAGGCATTCCAGCACAAGTGCAACCCCTGCGTCGGTATCTGCGAGGCCATCAATGCCGGTAACATGCGGTAAATGATCGGTGTAGGATTTTCCCAGCCCTGAACCTACCGGGTCGGCAACAATCGTGAAAATTTGCGGAACATTTGTGATTTGTTGCGCCAGCGCCTGGGCCGGGGGTGCGACGTTGCTGACAATCAGATCGAAGTTGTGCATGGCAATGGCTGCAGTGATCGATGGGAGCATAGCAATTTCACTCTGGGCATTGTATATTTCCAGCACAAAATCTTTTTTTTCTTCCCATCCGGCAAGGGCTAGCCCTTCCCTGAATCCTTCCTCTGTATCGCTGCAGTCGCGGCTTGACATAAAATGCAGAAAAGCAATTTTATGGGGCTCTACTGTTTCATTTTCTTTGTGGGATGAATCTCTGTATTTTTGTGGAACGGAAATTCCATATTTTTTAGCATTTTTCGGGTTAACACGAATAATGGTTTTACTTACATAGTCCCAGGGAATGCTTTTCGGATTTGTTCCGGAAAGTATTTTTCCTGCTTTCATGGCGGCATCGTATCCGGCCTGTTGAAAGTCGCGGGCAACAGCAGCAACCGAGCCTTGATCGACCTGACTACTGATAAAGGAGAAAATGGGAATCCCTGCTTTTTCGGTTACTGTTATAATGCTTGCAAAACTGCTGGCAGTAAGGTTGTCCGAAATCTGACACACCCCATCTACCCCTTTACTGATAAGCGAATTCGCCGCATCCATAATTTCTGTTGCATTGCTTGCCGGTGCTTTTATCAGGGTCATACCGGCGCTTATACAAGCGGCTTCGAAATGCTTCACATAGCTGACAGAATTTACCTCACCAGGAATATAAACCGTTCCCAGGGTTTTTGCTTCGGGAAGCAAATCCTTTACCATGGCCAGCATGCCCTCAAAATCGCTCATTGTGCTGATTCCTGTAATATTGTCGCGATGCATTTCGCGGCTTTCAGCAATGCCTGCAGCCACCGGATCGCCCACGGCACTGAACACTACAGGCGTGTCGGTAATTTTTTTCGAAATCACTTGTATGGTCGGCGAGGAAGAAGTGAAAATCAGATCGTACGTTTCGCTTTTAAGCGATTCAGCAATGCTGTTCAGTGTCGATACATCTCCCTGAGCATTCAGGATTTTCAGGGTGTAATCGTGATTTGCTGTCAGCCCCATATCCGCCAGCCCCTGAAGAATCCCTTTTTCTACGGCTTCGCTGTTAGGACTATCGACATAGTGGGCCAGGGCCAGAACATATTTTTTTTCAGGAATTTTATAGGGTTTTTTATCTTCTACAGTCAGGCTGTCGGGGAGCGTAATCGCATATTTTTTAACCAGTTCCGGATTAAAGACGATTTGTTCCGTAACGAAATTTTCAATGGGTATCCCTGATGGGTCTTCGCCGTTCATTACCCGGGCAATCAGTTGCGCAGAATGATATCCTGTGGCGTACCAGCCGATACCCACGGCTGCCAGCGCTCCCTGTCCGATCAAATCGACATCATTAATGATTACGGGTATATTTGCCTTTGCTGCGGTACCTGCAATGGCATCAAAACCCTGCATAGCTGTATTATCGCCTGTAATCCAGAGTACGTCAATCTTTTGTGATACCAATACTTGTATAGCCTGAATAACCTCATTCGAGTTTACTACCGTAGTTTTTCTCAGGGTAAGATTCATGGACTGAAGAATTTCCTCGGCCACGGAGATCACTTTCCTTGAGTTGGCCTCACTGGAGTTATAAATGGTTCCGATTGTTTTTGCTTCGGGAAAGAGTGTTTTTATCAGTTCAAAGGTTTTTTTTACAGGAGGAAAACTTCCTACTCCTGAAATGTTCGGGAGATGATCGGTAGATGAGGTTCCAGCACCGGCAGCAATGGGGTCATAGGTATAGGTAAAGGCTACGGGAGTATTTTTTACTGCGGCACAGGCTGAGGTTACTCCCGGTGTACTTGTGGGTACTATA
>RZYD01000263.1 GCA_009930445.1 Bacteroidia bacterium
TTACCTTCCTTGTTGAGCTTTTGATGAATACTCATTATACAGGGTTGGTAACGCATCTCAATTCAAAATTGGGTTGTGGGCAACGCTCACCTTAGAAATTCGTGATTTGTGGCCTGAATCTATTATTGCTGTTGGTGCAAATTTACCTACAAAAGTCATTTGTGTTTTGGAATGGTTGGAATTGAAAATGTATGCGGAGGCGGCTCATGTCGTCACGGTGGGAGAGGGATATAGAGAGAAACTCATCGAAAAAGGAGTGTTACCCGATGACATTTCGATTGTCATGAATGGCGTGGATACGGACTTGTTTGAAGATCGCCCTTTTCCAGAAAAACTGGCCGAAAAATGGGGTGTGTCGGGAAAATATGTGTGTAGTTATATTGGAACCATCGGTATGGCCTGTGGCTTAAATACAGTCTTGCAGGCTGCTGGAAAAATGAAAGAACGTGACGAAGAAAATGTTGTGTTTTTGCTGGTTGGTGATGGTGCGCAGCGGGAATCATTGGAAAATACAGCTAAGCAACTCGAACTGAGCAATGTAATTTTTACCGGGCGTCAGCCCAAAGAATTAATGCCAGATTATTTGGCTTTAAGCGATTGCTGTCTGGTTCATTTAATAAAAAGCGATTTGTTCAAAACGGTCATGCCATCGAAGATATTCGAAGCGGCGGGAATGAAGCGCCCTATTATTATGGGGGTTGATGGTCCGGCAAAAGAGATTGTACGAAAGGCCAAGGCGGGAGTTATGATGGAGCCTGAAAATGTCGAAGACTTATTGCAATGCATTCGCTATTTACGAACTCATCCCGGTGAGGCAAAGCAGATGGGAGAGGCAGGGTGTCATTATGTATCCAGAAATTTCGATCGTAAGAAGCTGGCTGAAGATTATTTGAAAATTTTGAACGCTTTAATGAAAGTTCCAATGGTTGGAACTTCTTGAAAAACACATTAAAAAAAGTTCCAATCATTGGAACTTTTTATAGAACAGTTCAGAAAAAGTTCCAACCATTGGAACTTTTTTTATAGGGAAAAATGAAAAGTTCCAATCATTGGAACTTTTCATTTTTCGAAAGGGAGAACGATGAAAATCATTTCTGTGGTGGGTGCTCGACCAAATTTTATGAAAATTGCACCGTTTTGCAAAGCTATTGCAGCTTATAACATAACTTGTGCGCAAGCAGAACCTATTGAGCATTTGCTCGTACATACTGGGCAACATTATGATGATCGAATGAATCGGGCATTTTTTGAGGCTTTGGGAATCCCTGATGCAGATATAAATTTAGGGATTGGATCTGGCAGTCATGCCGAACAGGTCGGCGAAACGATGATTGCGTTTGAAAAGGTGCTCAAAGAACATAAACCCGATTGGGTGGTTGTTGTGGGTGATGTGAATGCGACGTGTGCTTGTTCTGTCACCGCGAAAAAAGAACATGTGAAAGTGGCGCATATTGAAGCAGGGCTGCGTTCCTTTGATTTAGAGATGCCGGAAGAAATCAATCGGATGGTGACGGATCGGCTGTCCGATTTACTGCTTACGCCTTGTCGGATTTCAGTGCAGAATTTAAAGGCAGAGGGGGTGCCGGAGGATCGGATGGCCTTTGTTGGGAATATCATGATCGATACGCTGGAAGCGAATCGCGATAAAGCAGCGGCATTGTCGGTGGATGCCATCGTGAAGGATAATGTATTGTTTCCTGCTGAATCAGGTCTTGATGTATCACGATTTGCGCTAATGACGATGCATCGTCCCTCCAATGTAGATGATAAAGACGTGCTTGAACCGCTGATCCATTTTCTCTGCGATGAAGTTGCCAGCAAAATGCCATTGATCTGGCCCATGCACCCTCGCGCAAGAAAGCAGTTGGAGGCGTTTGGCCTATGGGAGAAACTGGTGAATCATCCGCAGGTAGTTCTGCTTCATCCGTTGGGTTATCATGAAATGTTACGTTTGAATATGGGGGCGTCTGTGATGCTAACGGATTCAGGTGGATTGCAGGAAGAGTGTTGTGTGTTAGGAACGCCCTGTTTAACTCTTCGCTGGAACACCGAGCGTCCTGTAACGTTACGAGAGCATGGCGGAGCCTCTGTACTAGTAGGGAACAATGTTGATCGATTACGCGAAGAATTTAACGGTATTCTGAATAGTGAACGGTGTCCGCAACGTCCTGAATTGTGGGATGGGCATACGGCAGAGCGTATTCTGAGTGAATTGATCACACATATGTGATCTTTTGAAAAATACAATGCGAATGTTCACCCTTAGGGTTTCTTTATTAACAGCGTATTGCCCATAAAATTTTTGTTTAAATTGACTCAATATTGAGGAGTAGCATGTCTTTACGAATTACGATTCTTACGCCGTATTATCCGCCGGAAATGGGGGCTCCACCTGCACGGTTGCATGAGATTGCAGTGCGTTTGAAGCAATTTGGCCATGATGTAACGGTGGTTACTGCGTTCCCAAACCGTCCGGTGGGCCGAATTTATGAAGGGTACAGTGGGAAATTCAGGGATTGTTCTGAGGAAGATGGAGTGCGTGTTATCAGGACCTGGATTAAGCCATCGGCATCGTCAGCTTCGTTTTCAAGTCGTACGATCAATGATTTATCCTTTACTTGGAGTAGCGGTTGGACAACATGCTCACTGCTAGGGAAACAGGATGTATTAATTGTCCAGAATCCACCATTATTTTCAGCCTTAAGTGCTGCGCATATAGCTCACAAAACAGGCGCAAAGATAGTGATGTGGTGTGGAGACATTTGGCCGGATGTTCTGTTGCAATCGGGGCAGATGAATCCTGGTGTGATGGCAACTTTAATGCGAAAAATGCAGCAATATGCATTTAAAAGCAGTAGTTTATTGGCTGTGACCAATCCAAAAATTGCGAATGATACACAAAAATCGTATGAATGTCCTCCGGTTACGGTTTGGAGTAACGGTGTAGATACATGTGTATTTAATCCGAATCAACGAAGTGAGAAGGTGCGTGAGGCTCTTGGGGTAGAAGAGCACGATTTATTGGTAGGATATGTTGGGCTCCATGGTCGTTTTCAAGGGTTAGATGCAATATTGGATGCGGCCGAAATTTTAAAAAACCGTGGGGATATACGCTTTGTTTTTGTGGGTGCTGGTGTAGAGAAAGATCGGTTGATGGAGCGGTCGGAGCGGTCGAAGTTAAAAAATGTACGTTTTCTGGATCCTAAACCAAAATCAGAAATGCCAAGCCTTGTTGCCAGTTGCGATGTGTCGGTTGTTTCTTTACTTGGGCGAATGCCAGGTACGATGCCATCGAAGTTTTATGAAGCTGTTGCATCGGGGTCTATTCCATTGACTGCAAAGGGATGTGAAGCCGCGTCTTTGGTGAAGAAATATACTGCCGGGGTGCTATATGAGCCGGGAGATGGGCAGTCTGCCGCAAATGCGTTATTGCACGTGCGTGACTTGGATAAGTCTGATGTTGAAAAAATGCGGTTAAACTGTCGGGAATTGTCGATGCGATTTGATCGGGATAAGCTGGCAGCGTTTGTTAATTCCACGCTCGAAGCGTTGATGGCAGGTGAAGCATTGCCCCCAGTTGATTGGTAGGGGCTTGACGGTGCGTGAATTTGGGATTGATCGGGTGGTGGATGATACGTTTCGGGTGTATGGGGAAGTTTTAAGTGGGAAGAGGGAGAAGATGGGAGAAGTTTTAAGTGGCGCGGAGCGCAAGTGTTAAGATTTAAGTGGGGGCTAAGGTTTAAGTGATTACGTGTTAAGTTTTAAGTAGGGGGAGTGTTAAGTTTTGGAAGATTTAAGTGTTAAGGTAAGTTTAAAGTTGGGGGTAACGGTCCTCGAATGGCATTACCTTTCACCAATGCATGGGCTTCGTGTGATTGGGGAAGTTTTAAGTGTTAAGGTCCATGAAGAAGTGTGTATCTTCCGCCAGCAGTGGCAATGACACTAATGGTCACTAATGTTTGGGATGTGTGTACATTTGTGATATTAGTGGGTAATATGAAGGTTCACGAAAAAGTATTACATTGATCA
>RZYD01000024.1 GCA_009930445.1 Bacteroidia bacterium
TTCTTTGTAACCCGATTTTTTATTTCTTTAATCATTTGTTTATCAATTATTTAGCTGTTTTTGTTATTTTAACAGTTGTTAACACAATTCTAATTCATTGAATTGTAACTATTTAATTAAAAAATTGCTCAAATGAATGCACCTTATTATATTATACCCGAAAGCCGACATTTTTTACGTCGCCGCCCTGTGAGGGTACAGTAATAACAGCCGCTTTTTTTTTGCGTTATATGCCTTACCGGCTTTTTTTAAAGAAAATCTGTGTGAATTATCGAAGAAAAACGCTGCCGCTCATGTAACCAGGCTGACCCAATTTATTCTTAAAAAAATTGAAGCCAACAAACAGCGTGTCGAATGCATCAGTAGCATCAGTGCGAGTTTCTAAAAGGTCTTCGGGGGTTTCTTGAAGCTTTTCGCCGCTTTTATCTTTTTCGAAACCATTCTTACCAATGCGCACCCCGGCCTGTTCGAGTGCGAAAATCAAACGTTCGTTGTTGATTTTATTGAAGGTGGGATAAAGATACTTCTGACCTTTAAGCGCTTGATCAATGTAGAGATGTTTCAGATTATGCTTCATGGGTTGCCCGATATAGATCTGATTCACCGACCAGCCGCGTTTAATCAACTGATCGCTGACCACATCGTTGAAGCCTTCATCGCTTACTGCATAGTTTCCCTTCAGTGCAGTAGTATCGTAAAAGTAATCAATCGATTTCTTTGTGAAGTACTCATAATAATCACAGAAATCATTGACAAGCTCACGTAATTTGCGTGGAGTTTTAACATACATCGAATTTACCACCTTCAGCTCAAGATCAGTAGATTGCCCGACCACTATCCAATTGATGTTAGCATTGTAATCGAACGCAATGCCAAGCGGTTTTGTGTGATCAAGGTCGCCATCCATGCGGCAGTCCTGCTTTTCGGCCATCTTATATTTAAATTCATTGCGCCCCATTATACTTTCGAGGTAATTAACATTAGAGGCTGTATAGTAATGATTTTCGTTGAGTGAAGAATAAAAGCCATTTTCCGTCTTACCTGGTCTGATATTGAGAATTGAAGTACGAAACTCGAATTCGGGCAGGTTACGTTGTTGATCCCTGATGTACTTTTCGCCTACAATTTCAACATTATCAATAACATTTGCTTCGCTGTAATAGAGTGCGTTTTTGCGAAGATTGTCAATTTGTTTTTGCAAAATGTTTGTAGCATGTTTACTTTTTGTTGTAATTAATGCTTTTCGGGTTTGCAGAATAAGATCGATAAGGTCTTTATCCATTTTTTTTTCAAAATCCAGAATCCATTGTGATCTTTTAAGGATCGGCATATCAGTGCAATAGAGTGCAGATTTAAATCGCGGGTGTTCTCTGAACGCCCTGATGCTGTCAACTGAACCCGAAAGTGCCGGTATAGTTTCGTTTTTAAAACGTTCATAATTGATAAATTTTGCTTCATCCACAATTATCCAATCAATTGACCGGCTATTGCTGCTTCCGATTTTATCCTGACTAATCAAAACGATGATGCTGCCATTGTAGAACGAAATTGTATTTTCGTAACTGCGAGGTTCGATAAATGGACGCTGCCAGCCTAATTTATCAGATGGTTTCTTATTCAGTACATAGTGCACATTTTCGTAAATACCAAAGTATTTCCATGCATTGAGTGTTGTAGGTAATGTTTGCGAAAGCATCATCTTGTATGATGGGCCTACAAATGCTCCATAACTTCGTGGCATAGTGAACACATTTGTAAGCGCTCTGGGGCCTGTAAGGCCATGGCTCTTGCCCGTTCGCCGCCCCCAAACATGATATTCCTGATTGGCCATAACATACATAGCCATTCTCTGAGGTTTATTGAAAAACACTTTTCTGACAGGCTGATCACTCATTATCCCGATCCTGAATTTGTTTCATTTTACCCATATATCGTTGTTTCAGCAAGGTGATAGTACCTTCGGGAATAGGATCAAGGTCAACAGTAGTAACGTCGTTAGTCGGTTCGATGATGGGGGGCTGAATATCTTCCCAGTTTGGTGTTTCCGGATTTTCTTTATCGAGGTTATTAGCCTTTGCCATCACATTTAAAGCCGCAATAAGATTTTGAGTTGAATAATGAATCCGTTTATCCACAGTTTGTTTTTGATTGTATTCTTCCACATCCTTTATTCTTTTGAGTTCAAGATTTATGACAGTTTTTTGTGTTTCGGTAATCATTGTTCTTATGCTCTCTTTATTAGCTTTATGAACATTTCCGTACACCATTTCGATAGCATTTATGTCAATGTAAGCCTGTGCCTGTGAAATATTGAATGTTTCACATAAAAATTTAACCATCGCCCGGTCGGTGATGGTTGGTAAATCGAGTTTTTTGGTAAATCCGGCTTGTATTCTCAGTTTTACACGGTAATCGTCCTCCGACAATACTGTTTTTTCTTTATCATCGAAGAGGTGCATATAAATGCGATCGTACACGGTAACTGATTTGCTTTTTGTCATTTTATTTTCCGTTGTTTACGTGAATAAGGTCTGCCCATGTCGATTAAAGCCTGATGGCGGCGGCTGATTTCGCTTCTGATTTCTGCTTTTCGTTCTTCAGTCAGATCATCACGTTTATCTACCTGATCACTCCATCGCCAGATGTATTGTTCATGTGCACGCCGTTCGTTTTCGAGTTTTAAGGCTTCTTTTTTAGCCTGTTCGATTTTTTCCTTTTCGGCCAATATTTCAATCGATTCCGGTGGTGCCGGTGGTGTCCAGTCGTCAATTTGCTTCCATAACTCATGTCTGGTTTCTTCACTTTTTGTAAGCGAATCAATTAATTCCGCTCTTTTTTGTACTCCGGCAAGATTGTTTGGCTGTGCTTTGATTTTTGCGTGCAATCCCTGCATCATCCTGTCAACGTTGGAAATATGAAAAAACAGATGTTTTTTGTTTAAATAATAAGCAGGGTCGTTGTAAAATACCAGTTTATCTCTGTATTCCATTTGCTCCCAGTTCATAGTGAGCAATTTATTGATAAATACTTTATTTTTTCTGATTTCTTCAATATTAACATTTTTCGGTTCGGGAAATTGCTCTGCGGGAGTGGGAACCGGTTTTGTTGGTTTTACAGGTGCATGCGGTTTTGCTTCAGCAGTTTTAAAACCAGGTTTGAGTTTGAAAAACTTAAATCCCCGTGCCACAAGGCTGTCAACTTGTGCAACAGTAAGCTGGCAAAGATCAATATCGCCAAAGTTTTTAAAGTTGTACTTTCCGGGTTTGATGGTTTCCAGGTAATACTTCTGGGTTACATCACTTCTTAATGTATTCATAGGTTCAATTTTTAAAGGTTTCCAATTTATCGAATTCATTGCAGCGATCTGTGCAACTTCATTGTTTGCGCTCCATCCTGCAATTGTATTTACAAAAGGTATTTTTTGAGCTTTAATAAAATCTTGATCATGTGCCAGCACAATTCTTTTCACATTTTTATTTTCACAAGCCATGCTAAACCAGATATCGCTCATGTTTTTCACTTTAAAATCGCTGACCGACATTTGAATAGTCTCCGTATGATAGCCCAGCACTCCGGTACCAATTACATGCGCATTGCGGTCATAAGCATTTTCGCGCAAACATGAATAATAGTTAGCTGCTCCATTGTAGTAGCTGCTGATCGGAAATTTGTCGAACACCCGTCCGTGAAAGCTTATCACTGCGCTACGTTGATAACGTTCAATAGCTTTGATCAGTGTTTCGATATAATTCTGGGGGTAAAAAATATCATCATCAATCGTGAAATAGTATCCTTCGGACTTTTCGGCAAAGTAGAATTTTCCGGTATCGCCAAGATCGCCGGCGGCTTTATTGCCAAGCACCACGTTAATCCGTTCGTCGTGCAGAAAATCAGGTATTTCGGTATATCCGTTCAGATAAACGTTCAGTCGGTCAACCTGTGGCAGAATATCGTACACCACCTGTTGCAGGTTTTTTTCTCTTCCCGGGAAGCTGGCTACTGAAGCTGTTTTTGTTTGTTTTTTGCTACTGTGATTGCTGATCAGCGGATGGAGTAAACGTTCTTTGGGATGCATTACGCTGGGGTGATTACCATGTATAATTAAACTTTGACGCACCTGGGCAAATCGGTATCCTGCATCTATAATCCGTTGACTTATCTGCATCCCCACCCCGCTGCTTTTTGTCGGATTTCCGGAATGAGAAACCGGTACCGGAAATATTTTAAATTCGAGCAGTTCCATGAATTTCCTTTTAGAAATAAAGCACATATCCACCCATCCGGTTGATAGCAGATCGTCGTCAATGATAGTCGGTTCAACGTTTGTCCACATTTTCTGCATCGAACGCGAATATTCCATGATCAGGTTCATACAAACCGAGCCCGATTTTTTAAAGAGCCTGATGGCTTTGGTAAAGAAATTATCGGTCAGTTTGCAGTCATCACTGATCATAAAAAAATAATCGAAATCAATTTTCGAAGCGTATTCAAATCCTTTATTTACAGTTTTCCAAAAATATTTTTTACCATAATTTTCGGGGTTTTCTATGTAGGTTGATTCCGGAAAATGATTTTGCAGATATAATTTTGCCATCCGGTAATTCATCTTACTTCCGTCGTTAACCAGCACAATCCTGATTTTATAATTACGTTTTTGCTCATATATTTGTCTGAGCAGATTGAAGCACATATCCGGCCGGTTGTAGGTTGTAATAAAAATTAAAAGGTTCATAATTTTTATTTTTTACAAAATTTTTATTATTGTAATTACTATAAAAGGACAAAAAAACCGGACAATATCCGGCTTAAAGTAAAAGTAGTGTCGTTGGTTTTATTTTTTGCGAATGCTATCGAGCAATTCTCCATCTTTCAATTTACTTCCCGAACTCGAACCAAAAAAGAACTGTACCACAGCCGATATTATCGTTCCAAGCAAAAAGCCCAAGATAGTATCTGCAAATCGCTGATTGTCGTCGGGAACATTTCCAAAAGTGATAAACAAAATATAGATAGATGAAAAAACTGCCCAGAAGGAGGCAAAAAAATAAATAAACCTTTTGCTGAACTTGTCGTTTTGCCGGAGAGCTTCTATTTGCATAGCACGGGCGTTGGCAGTATCGTCGAGCAACATTTTGCGCTCATACAATTCATATTCCCGAAGGGCATTTTCAAATTCGGCTTTCAGCTTCTCTTTTTCAACATCCGCAAGTGTTTCCGATTGTTCCACTTCGTTATCAAAAATAGTTTTCAATATTTCGCCACCGGGGACCATATCGCCAATAATATCCACAGCAGCGGGAGCAGCTTTTTTCAAAACCTGCCCTACTTTTGTATTCCAAAACTTTTTTTTAGTATTCATTGCAATTGTTTATTACTTTTCAATCCGATTGATCCATCCTTTCAAAAATTTCAAATTTTTCGGATGATTAATCACAATAGAAGTATAATATTTCATTCGCTCATACCGATATTGCCATAATAATCCTTCGATGCTTAAGTACTTATCAATAGCAGTAAGGGTTTCGGGGCCAATTATTCCATCTGGATAAGCACCAATAATATTCTGAAGCATTTTCACAGCCGTTTGAATGCCGGCGTTCACAGCCATATCGAAAACCTGCATAGCAAGATCATTACAAATAATCTGATCGCCTTTTATCTTCCGCCAATAATCACGATGATAAATAGCAATTGCTTCGTCGATAGTAAGATTTTTGATGTCAATATCGGGATAAGCTCGTTTGCTGATGCCATATTTTGTTTCTCCGCCGGCGTCGTCAGGATCGTCAACATAACCGCCTTCGTGTTGCAGCAATATTTTTACGCATTCGATAAAACGTTCAGAATATTTCATGACTAAATTTTGATATTGTCTTCAGGATGATGTTTGTAATGCAGCTTTTTTATATGTTTAATATCTTCTTTAACCACAATGATTTCATCATCCATTTTTTCCTGTTTCTCACATACTTTGTTTACTTTCTTTTCGATTTCCAAAAATTTGTGGTTAGCATTCAGATTAATTTTATTCATTTCCGACCGCATCAGTTCTGATTTTACATTGATGTCATTCAATTGAATTGTCATCGAATCAATTTTTTTATAAATGCCGGTCAACATTTTCTTCACACCAAATCCGATTATCGAAAGCAGGGTAACAATAATAAAACCTGCAATAGAAAGAATTAATCCATCAGACGTATTTTGCATATTATGTGTTAATTATTTAAAAGATATTTAAGAAAATGGCGGGCATGATGCCCGCCCTTTCTTTCAAATTATTAACTTATTACTTCTGATTCAATTTCGATCACTCCATCATACAGGGGTGCAGGTGTATAGCCGTAGCATTGTATTTCCATAGTCATTCCTTTACGGTCAGCAGTAGCTTTACCGGTTGTGAATGATGGTTTTACCTTTGCCGGTATTCCTTCCGAGCCAATTACACGACGGTTGCCGCCCGAAAGTTCATCGAAGATAAATACCATATTGCTGTTGTTGGCAAGTTTGGCAAATCCAAGGGCTTCGGCTTTTGTGCCAGGAAAGAATATAGTTGCTTTATGTACGAAACTCTGGCCATCCCATTCACCCTGATTTTCATCAATCAGTTCGCTGGTTTCCATTGTCGAATAAAGCTTTTTCCAATATTTTCCGGTTTTCATACGGAAATTTCCTTCAAGTGTTACTTCATCTGCTGCGGTGGCTGGAGCTGCGGGGAAACTTGGGAATTCATCAATATCAGCCCATAAGGCATAATATCCGATGGTTTTTAAGCCTCCCATGTTTTCGGTGCCATCCGACCACAACAAATCGGCAAAATTTGTACTCATTGTTATTCCTTTCTTTTAATGGTGCTCATTACAGAGCATCAGTTATTTTTTATGAAATAAAATCTCCCGAATAAGCAGTTACTGAAGTTGACTGTTCGTTGACCATGAACACTTTCTGATTAAATGACTGAATACGAGTACCGTATCCGGCCTGAATCCAGAATTGTACGTCATTGGGGTCGGTATAAGGATTGCGCACCTGAACAAATGATTGATCTGCCATGCTATCGAATCCAAAATGGAAGTTTCCTGGGATGGTCAGTATTACTCTGCTTCCACCCTGATACGGAGTACGGATAAGCGAGCACAAGCCATTGCTACCGTCAAGGATGGTATTGCCATAGTTGTCGAGCGTCGGTTTGTATTTGTACTTATCAAAATATTGATCGTCGTATTTTTCGGCGATGTGATAAGGCACAATCATGATGGTGCGCATTTTTTTCAACAGCGGATTAGCTGCTCTGTACATAGCCAGAAGTTGGGTGTAAGCGTTGGCGGATGTTATGGCACCGGTTGTGAAATAATTGCCTTCTTCTTCGGCGATGCTGCCGTCAGAAATTCCGTTGTCGATGATTTTATTGTAACCGTTGAAGCAACCAAGCGGGGTGCGAGTAGCAGTATTGCGTTCGCCATGAAAAAGTGCATCCAGAATATCTTCTGAAAATGTTCGCACTATGCTGGTGAGCATAAGCATTTGCCAGGGATGTTTCTTACTTTGATTTTTGCCAAGCAATTGGTCAGGACCAACAACAGTGGTTTTGTAGTTTTGGATATTGTCTTTCACATTGGCATAAGCCAGGTGAATTTCAAGTGTTTTTTCCTCAAGTTTTCCAACCTGTGAATCTTCAACAGTTCCCTGCACATAAGGACGGGCAATGCCGGCTGCGCGGAGATAATTGGTCATCACATGTTTGTTTTGGATACCAGGATAAAGGCTAATACCCAGTTCACCAAGCACTGATTTCATGGTTGCATAGGGTAAAAGCTGCAAATCACGCTGATAGATGATTGCGGTTTCGGTTAATGAAGTCAGATCGTTTGCTGCCATTTTTTAATGATATTTTGATTGTTTTTCGATTAATTACAGGTAAGCTTCCTTTACCTTGTTTACGTTTTCCCAAAAGCTTGCTTTAGGATCACTTGCAAGTTTCACAGCGTTCTGTTTGCCTGGGTCGGCCGATGGGGCAACTGAGGCAGAAGTAGCGCCTGCGCCGTTTTCCACAGCTTCGAGGCGTGCTCGCAAATCGTTGATAATTTGCATTGCCGGTTCTGAAAATTCAGGTGGATTAGTCATGTCAACCGGTTCGGGTGCGGGTGCGGGTGCGGGTTCAGGTTTAGGTGTTGGTTCCGGTTTATCATTACCTGCCGGAGCCGTACTGAGTGCTGCATTGATGGCTTCGAGCTGTTCGAGGTTAAGGTATGCCCCTTCATCTTCCATCTCAATACTTTCAATGTTCAGCAATCGGTTCAGGTTTTCGAATTGTGCCATTTTTAATTGTTTTTTGTTATTAAATGTTAATTTAGGTTCAGGTTGGTTATTAATCAGATTCACAGCATCCTCAATGGTTCCAATACGGTCAATCATGGTTCCGACTAAGTCATCGGCATACCATGTTTTACCGGTCATCTGTTCGGGTGTAATCTGTGGGCGATTTTTTATAAGGCTATTTTTAAAATCTGTTGCAAGAGGATCAAGTACATTTTTGCGGTACTCTTCATAATTTCCGGCTCTTACTTGTTCGATCAGACTGTTTTTGTCGGGCGACAAATTGCTTACAATCTGATGAAATTTAACTCCTTCACGTTCCAACGCCGGCTGCATGTCGGCAAACGAAAGCATCACACCTACGCTGCCAATAGTGCTGCGAGGTTCGGCAACTATCGAATCAGCAGCGCTGGCAATCCAATAAGCTGCGCTTGCTGCCATTCCATCAACATAAGCAACGGTTGGCTTCTTTGTGTTTTTAATAATATCAGCAAGTCGCCTGGTGCCATCCACAGTTCCGCCGGGGCTGTCAATATTTAGCACAAGACCTTTTATATCAGGGTTATTGTCGGCTTGCTGAATGATTTCGCCAATGGTTTTCATCCCTACCGGTCCGCACATCTGATCTTCTTTCATCAATGCACCTTTTATCGGTATACTTACCACTGCTCCAGGCTCTACATGGTCAGCGTAATCGCTCGTCGAAGGCACATCAGTACGTCCGGACGGGTTGTAAATTTTAAGTTGAAATTCAGGGAAATCAAATTCGGCCGGCTGGCCTGACAGGAGTAATGAAACAGCAGGATAATAGTTTTCGGCAATATCAGAATCGATAAGCCAAACACCACGAACCAATGCTGAGATAAGCTGAAAATTCATTTTTAGAAATTTTCAGCAATTTTATCAGCATAATCCTATGATATAAAGGACTATGTAATTTTTGTTAAAATGCTTTAAATACTAAAACCATTCGAAAATCCATTCGAAAATGCACCTCCGGATATAGTTTCAGTTAACAAATAAGGGTGAGTATCGCTTTCGATCTGAAATTGAACTGAAAATGAGTTGGTATCATTCCAGCTCAATACTCCATCAAATTTCAATCTCACCGGTTGCTCAAGTGTACCTACCAACCAATCCTGCTGATTATTGTCGGTAATCTTCAGCAGCAGGTCGCGGTTGCGCAAATCTTCGAGCAAAGCACCTACATTTCCTCTTACTTTCGGAATTTTAACATTCACCTCAATATCATAATAATTGCCACTTTCATCAGATTTTTGACGAATGTAAAACTGGCCTGTTTCAATGGTAAAGTAAATTTGTTTCCAATCGGCTTCCGACTGCATAACAATTTCAACCTGAAGATTTCCGTCAGGTTTACTGATGCTCTTTACCGAGCTTTTGTAAGCATACGACAGCATTTGGAATCCTACCATATTACTGTCTGAAAATTTTTCAATGTTCATTTTTTTTTATATTTTGGTTTAACGGACAAATTTACATTTTATTCGGGCGGTTTATTTTGTTAAAATATGTTAAATCACTTTTCAACCTGGTAAAAAACCTGTAGAAGCTTTCAGAATTGATATCATCCTCAGTTATCATCAATTCATTCATAAACATAAAGATTGCTTCCCAACGGGTGTAACCTTTCAGTATTTTATCGATAATAAAGTCAGAACCCATTATCTTAAACCATTTGATGGCATAATTATTAAAATTTTCGACCTGCCTGGTGGATATAAAATGACGATATCTAACATTTGGACGCCCCATGTAATTGGAATTCCATCTCAGTTGGATGGTTACGTAAGAAGTGTTATCAATAAAGGTGGATGAAAATTTTTGATCGGTCATTTTATTAAATTGTCTTCGTGTTATGAGCATCCGAAGCAGTTCGTTGTAATGATGATCATTCTTTTTGAAGATAATTGGTTCCGCTTTATTGTCGGAAATGTAAATGAGATATTTTCTGATGTACGATTTTACAGGGAATGTTACAAAAAAAGGCGCTGGCATTGCTGTAATAATGTTAATTTTTGTAAAGATACTATTTTTTGATGAAAACGGTCTATTTTTTAAAAAAAATTTTTTTTTCGATAGCTCAGACAAAAAAGTCGTTCCTAACGTCCTAACTCGTCCTAACGATTCCTAACGATTCCTAACAAAACCTAAGACTTTTTTTAAGTTAAAATATTAATAATCAATAAAATAATAGTCTTAGGAAGTGTTAGGTTCAATTTTTACTATTTCTGTAGGTTTTTCAAAAAAAAATATTTTTCATTTTTCATATTATGTATTATGTTAAATAAAAGTTAATAATTATTAACATTAAAAAAAACAGCAAAAAAAACCGGCAAATTGCCGGTTGAAGAATAAAAAATGAAATTGTCTTTACTATTATCAACATACTTTTAAAACATTGTGCCTTACGGTTTTAATGCCAAAAGTTTCCTTTGTTCTGCACCAATCCCAATGTTTTTTCATACTTACACTTGCTTTTGCACGATTATGGTTTCTACTTACAAGCTCTTTTCGAGTGATACACTCTAAATTATCCAATGTGCAGTTCATTGGGTCTTTATCTTTGAATGTGATAACATGTCCTGGCGGGATGACGCCATACTGAGTTTCCCAAATCCATCTGTGCATCAGTACCCACTTGAATTTAGACAAACGAATATATTTATAACATATCCCTGTTTTCTTATTTCTCCTTATCGAAATATCATAATCATTTCGTGTGTTATGCGGTTGATTACCAAGTTTAAATCTGGTTTCAACCGAACGTCCTCCGGCACTATAATGTTTTCCTTTGTTGTACGGTTGATTATTCTGATTGAAATGCCAGTGATCTTCAGGTTTTATTATAAAATATCTGTGCCGGCATGTTTTTACACTCGCAAATGTCCTTCCAAGCCTATCGGCAAGTTGCTTGTCGGTAAGATGAAGATTTTCTCTGATATATCGAATTTCTGTAGTTGTCCAGAATTTTTTTTTTACCATAGTCTGTTACCCCCTTTCAAATTCGTCTGGTTTTTTATTGACTAAGTGATTAATGATTACATCGGCTTCCTCTTTGGTCATGTAAAGCCCGGTGTTCCAGTAGTTTTTCCATCCTCCACTGCCGTTATTTGTTTTACTTACAATCACCCATCGCTGGTAAACTTGTCGCCATTGCGCTCTGAGAATTTCTTTTGTCATTGTTTATCAATAATATCGGTACATTCAATACTATAACTATTAATAGCAATCATATCTTGATATTTACCATGATCTGCTCCTAACAATGAAGAAGAAAACTCTAAATTATTATTAAAGAAATCTTCCCACTCTTTTTTTGTCTTTGGTTGTCTTTCATTTTCAAACCAACTTTCAAATTCTAATTTAATTCTTAATGTAACTTCCATTTCTTTTATTTAGTTAATTTGTTAATAATTAATGTATTACACGAAAATCTTTATGTAATCTTTATGTAATTTTCATTTGTTAGTGTTCATATTAAATTGTAAATGAAAGCCTAATGTTTCTAATTGAAGAATCTGTTACTATTCTTGTAATTCTTTCATCTGTAATAATTAATGGAATAGTCCATTGGTTTTCCGAATAGTCAGAATATTGCAATTCATACTTTGCTTTCCATCGTTTCATTGATTGAGTTAAATAGTCTCTTAAATCATCAATTTCTAAATTCATATTTGACATTTCATTATTCATAATATTTTATTTATTAAAGTTTTCATCTTAGTTCAACTTCTTCGATGAATGCGCTATTTATTTTATTTAGCGAATACCATTCATCGAAGTGTTTATCTTCATACTTTGGTTTTGTGAGTAAGCCCAAAACTTTATCTTCTTCATATAATTTTTTATAATAATTTATCCATTTCAAATGTATCGAATTAAATTTTCTGACCCATTTTACTACTTTGTTTTTTGAGAAAGAGGCAAACACTATTGTCTTTTCGTAATCTTCATACTGACCTGAGCTATAACATGCAAGATAGACTGTTTTATTTTCTTCAAATGCATTCTCCTTTGTTGTCTTTAGTGCTTTAGGTTTCATTGTTTTTTCTTTCTCCAAGCTTTAAGTAATTTTTCAATTTTTATTTATTATTATAGTTCATGACATATTCTTTAAGACTTTCGGGAAGTTTACCTGAATAAACCCAATTGATTGGTTTTGTTTCATCAGGTTTAATCGGATATTCTTTAAGTTCAAAATAAGCCTCACATCCTGTTTCATCCTTTAATTTTTCCCGATAATGCTCAAGTTCTTCATTATTCATGAACTTTTTATTCAGGTCTATAATTTCTTTAACTACATTACCATCCCATAATATAGCTTTAGAAAGGAAAATAATTTTTTGATTCTTCATTTGATTTTAATTTTGTTGGATTTGTATCTTGAATGAAAATTGTTTTTTTAAGGTTAAATCCTATGTTTTCGAGATTACTTACAAGTTGCTGGTAATCGAAAACATAAGCGCTGGTAATCGTGTTGTTGAATTCCTCGCTCGACACATTGCCCAGGTAACTTAAATGGTTGCTGATGTAATGTCTGAGGCTCGTAATATCAACGCCTGTGGTGCCGTGCTGCTTGCGGTGTGCTTCGAGATACAGCGGATGTATTTTGGTGAAGCGCAAATAAAGCAATTCACGCGGCTTGCCGAACGTTTTGGTTGCGTTAACAAGTTTGACCGAACTAACGGTTTTGAATTTGAAATCAACATCCTCGTTGATTTGCTGGGTCTCGAAAAGAAACTGGATGGATGACCACAGGTTGCTTAGTGCGTCGCTTTCGCTGATTTGTGAACTTTGCTTTTCGATCATCCGCAAAGCTTCCAACAATAACTCATTATAGGTAAATCCCAGTTTGATTTCGCTGATGTTATCGAAAATACGGACCATGGTAAGAATGGACACGAAGTTGAGAATAATGCGCTCGGTGTATTGCTTTTGATTAGAAACAAAATATTCCTTCACAGTGTTGTACACCTCGGTATAGGTCATCGGATAGTCGCGTTCAACTTTTTCGCGATAGCGCAAAATTTCGGTAAGAATTCCGGAAAGACCGTTTTTTTCGATCTCACGGATACGGTTCAGATTCTTTGTTTCGGCATCGGTAAACGGGTTGTTGGCATCACGTTTGGGAAAACTCAAAAGAATGCTTCTGGTAAAGAGGGCATTATCGTCGATGGTTGGCAGGTATTGACCCGAAATGATGCAGGCTGCATTTACTTTTGTAACTTCTGTCCGGTTATCTTTAGTGGTTTTTCCTTTTTCGTGGCCAATACCGTCGTAAGCGGCTTTGAGTGCCTGAAAACGTTTAAGATCAATTTCGTTGGTGTATTCGTCGAACCAGGCAATGGTATTGCGGAAGCGGGCAAGCCTTCTGAAAAAACCGACGTTTGTACCTGAGTTGAGATTAAAGGCCGGAAGATTTTGAAAAAAAACATTCGACAAGCTCCAGGCCAGTGCTGATTTTCCGCTTTGTGGCTGGCCAAAAAGGAAAAGGTGAGGGAAGAATTTGAATTTATCATAAATAATATCCCTGAATAGCGATGCGAGTAGGTAACTGATTGCCCAAGGTGCTTTGTCGTCGTAAACAGTATTGAAAATTTTTGCCCATTGATTGAAATTGATTTCGGGGGCAACATGTACAAAAAATCGGTCATTTTCATACTCGTCATCATCCTCTCTGACATCGCTGTAAACAGTGCTGAATGCAGGACTGAAATATTTCTTTTCGTTGTGTTCTGTTATCCCGTATTCATCAACAGGATTCCAGGTATTATGCGAAAAAATACCATTTGCAAATGCAAAGAACCCTTCACGTTGCCAGCCCATAGTTTTCAATTCGTTGCATACCGGATACCGATCGCTGATTTTGCTAAGAATTTTTAAGAATTGATGACGGTTACCAAAAAATAAATAATTTCCTTCGGCATATACCAACTGCTGAAACTGTTCAAAACTGGTGAATTTAGCACTGGGGATATCAACAATGCGCTCGTAGCCATATTCGTTTACAATCTTGATGAGCCGCTTATTGTCGCTCTTGCTGTAGATATGAAATAACGGAATGATAATAAAGTTTGAGCCTTCAACGGTTCCATCTTTTGTCAGGAAAATGTATTTGTTGTTTTCTTCATAAAATCCAAATTCCTGGATTTCGTCCCTGGCTGTTTCGCGTACAAATTCGAGGTCATTCACATGTCCGTTGCCAAAACTTTTCAATGTTTGTTTGATCACTGACTTCGGGATTTTGTATTTGGTTTTCACCTGGTCAATGGTGAGTTCCTGAAGTGTAGGTTCCATCACCGAAAGTGCCTGGCAAAGCCGGTTTATTGCTTCGTATTGTTTTTCCGGAGTATCGGCTTCATCGAGCATTTCGAAAGCTTCATTCAGTATCGAAGATATTAATTCTTTAGTGATCTCCATTTAATAATTTCTTTGATTGTTCATCGAAAAAAGCCCGCCATTCTTTATTCTCAAGCAACCGATCAGGAATCTGAGTAAGGTTAAATTTTTCGTTAAACCTTACGTCATCCACAAGGGCACCAAGATTTTTGGCCATGTAAACCGGCAGGTTGTCGATACCGTGGATAAAGCAAACGGCTTCGAGTTTCATAATTGTTTGTTTTGCCCTTGAAAGTTCCAGCATAAGCCGGTCAATATCGGCTTCGAGTTGTTCGATCCAGGCTTCCTGTTTGGTAAATGCTTCTTTGATTTCGTCAATAAAATACTCTTTAGTGGCAACTGTTTTAGGTGAAGCGTTTGGCGAATGTGCATACCTTTTCAGGTCGTTATACATTCCGGTAATTATTTCGTCAGGAGTTCTGGCCATTTTATTCTTCGTTAAGCCTTTTTTGAATGGAAATTTTTATATTCCGGGCTCTTTTTAATTCTTGTAGAAACCAATCGTTGTCGGGTTCGTACTTCGTGCGGATCTGTTGAAGATAAGTTATGTAGATTCTTATTGCATGTAAGCGAGTAAGATTGATTTCGTAACGATCTTTCATTTTCGTCGAATTGGCTCATTTTGAAGAGCATGTAAAAGATTAATGTCAGGATAATCAGAAAGCACATATTTTAAAATGTTTAGTGGGAATGTTACGGGTAATTTTGTACATTAATGAGCGTGGGATTTTGCAATCCCACATAGCAAAAGCTTTGTCGTAGGCTTCGTAAATTGTTTCGGCTTTTACCTGAAGCACGTTGTCGTTCATTTGATTTGCGACGTAAAAAGTTTTTTTCATAATTATAAATTTAATTGGTTAAAAAAGCGGGCAGCTTCATCCCGCTTTTACTTTTTTCAGTTTCAAAAAAAATACACAAACATTAATCAGCGTGGTTAAACATAGATTAATTATGAAGCTGGTGGCCGGAGAAGGAATCGAACCTTACCGATCGCACAGGCATTTGATGTCTGTGGGCAGCATACCAACTGCTTCCGGTCATAAAAAAAACCGGATTCGGGGGCGGGAGGACTATCGCCCCCGGTCCGGAAAATAAAAACACAAACACAAAGAAAAAAATCAAATGTTTGCCGTCTTTCCGGCTGCCAGTCGTTTGCATGGCATGGAATGAATTTATCCAGGTAGTTTAATTACCCTCGCTCCCCATTCCGTTCGGTGTATCGTACCTATGCCATGCCTTCACTCCGGCCGACAAGCCGGTAGTCTCTTACGGGAGCGATTTAATTTTTTCAATCTTTCAAATTGTTGTCTTGCATATCTTCTGAAAGCTATTCCCCATAATAGAAAGCGGAATCGGAATATTTTTACGATAGTTACGAAGGCTTCGTTCGCCGTAGAAATAAAATTTCTTTTCCTTATTGTAATATTTATGAACGATGGTATTTACTGCACTAAAGATTGCAGCAGGTATTTCACCTTTAAATTTGCTTGATAAAACTTTGTAACCGATATTCTGGCTGCTGCAAACAAGCATGCCGTTTTCGTCTTTGTTGGCATCTGCAATTTTCAGTTGCAGGTCTTCGGTAAGATAAAAGTAATCTTTAAGATTGTCAATAGTAAATTTGTGGCTTGCCACCAGATTGGAACATCTTACAACGGTATTCCGCCAATCGTAAAGCCTGGTGTAAAGCTTAGTTTTTTGTTCTTTATCAGATTCATTGATATAAACTTCTATCTTACGGGTAATTGTTGCCATTAGATCACCTCCTTGATTTCAGTGATAATTAATTGTGGTTTAAAAAAATTACTTGAGTTAACAAGTTTTTGAAGATGTTCTTTTGCTTCTTTTACGCTTTCACCTTCAAAAATCCCTGAGTGAGGGTATTCAATTCCATCAATCAAAAGCAGATAAGTAATATGGAAATTCTTTTTCATATTTCCATTGCCCTTTCTTGGAGTTCCTGAATTTTTTTTTTGTGGGTGCCGGCAAGCTGGATAATGCTGGAAGCAATCTCCAGATTTTCTCGCTTGCCCATCATAACCAGGCGCACGTAAGAAGCACTTACACCGTGCTTCTCTGCTATTATCGTCGCCCATTTTGTGGGCAAACTGGTTTTTAAATGTTTCAGTTCCATTTAATTTTGTTTTATATTTGTTGCGACAAAGGAAAGCATATTTTTTTAATTGGTAACTATTTTTTTTCATAAAATTTCTTAATTTTTATAAATTCTAAATTTAAAGTTATGAATATCAGTATTTTATACGATTTAAAAAAGAAAAGTACATTTACCTGGGATGAGCTGGGAAAACTTGTTGAAATGACGCCCCCGGGAATCAGGAATGCAATCAAAAACAACGACATCACAATGTCAAAACTCGAAAAGCTGGCTAAAGCATTTCAGGTGCCGATGTCCATTTTTTTTGAAGATGAAGATTTGGGTGTTGCCGAACCGGTGATCGAGTACAAAAAATTAACTACCAGCTTGATTGATCAGAAGGATAAATACATTCAACGCCTGGAAAAAGATATCGAAAGGCTCGAATCGGAATTGGATGAGATACATGCTTTAAAAAAAGACAGCAAATGCATGTAGTTCACAAAGATAACTCCGATACAGGCAAAAAACTTTTGAAACTTCCCTGCATCGAAGCTAACTTTACATCAAAAAAACGCAAAACCCTCGATGGCTTAGAACCAACAAGGGTTTAACGGTGTGGAAATGTGTGAAGTAGAACTTACATAGTATAAATTATGAAACAAAATTCAAAATTAAAAATATTGTAAATCAGAGATTTAAGAAAAGTAAAGAAAATTGTAAATCGCTTATTGTCAGAATTATGAAAAAAATAAAAATCGAAAATTATGAAAATCCTAAACCTTTGTCCATTTACACGAAGGATAAATATTATTGGGTTTGGCTTGGTAACGAAACAAAACACAGATTTTCAAATCGTAAGCACGCCGAGGCATTTTTAGTAAGGACAAACCGTTTTTTAAACGAGCGTTTGTTTGAATTAAATCGCCTTTATGTTGAAATTTTTACCGAGTACCGGCGACTGTGGTTTTACTTTGACAGGAAGGCGATGGAAAGCAATATTCAGATTGAGGGAACATTGGAGTGGATTAACAAGAAATTCAATATTGTGATTGATCGCAGTCAGGGAATCAATGGGAATTTCAATGTTTTTCAAAACATGTTGATTATTGTGGATAATCTGAAGCATATTATAAAGGTGCTTACTGATCTGCAAACGCAAAAAAATAACTGGGTTGAAAGATACAATTTGATTGTGATCAGTAACAGATTGGATGAAATCGAAAAAACGATCAGGAATTATAATTTACAGGAACATAACTAAAATCTTTAATTACAAATCTGGAATCACTTGCAACAGTACTGTCTTTACGAATACCGTTACTCAAAATAAACCTCATAGGCTGTTGAAAGTTAGACATTATCTGTTTGTTTGTGATTTTTGAATAAATTTTCCCATTGCAAGACATTATTATTGAATCCGGCGACCAGTTCATTTCAAAAATCAAATCTTTATCAAGATTAGTACTCCATCCAAGATGAGCTCTGTCAGCTCCTAATCCTTCACCTTTATTGATGTGA
>RZYD01000264.1 GCA_009930445.1 Bacteroidia bacterium
TGCCTACCTATCAAACTTCTTACGGCGGAGGTTATGGCCCGTTCGATGAAGCAGAAATTGATGGCAAAATGCGCCTCCTCCCCGGGTATGCAATCGACGAAAGCTGGGGTCCGAAATATGAAGACCAAAGTGTAGTGCATTGGTTTAATCTTTCTGATTGGGAAGCAGCTGGAAAACCTGCCGGCGGCCTGACTGAAGACCCCTGGAGAACACCCGAAAATGACGTAAAATCATTCTTTGAAACTGGTGTTACCTGGACGAATAACGTAGCAGTTACTGGCGCCAACGACGCCGGAAGCTTCCGTCTTTCCTATACCAATATGACTTCTGACGGCTATATGCCTAATTCTCAATTAGATAAAAATACGGTGAATTTTAGCGGTGCGCATAAGTTGGGGGATAAACTCCATGCCAGTGCTGTTATGACCTATATCCGTACCGACGCTATGGGCCGTGCCTATACCGGTTATGACGATAATAACGTGATGCAGAAATTTACCCAATGGGGTCAACGTCAGCTTGACATGGTTCGCCTTTCCGATTATGTGAACCCCGATGGTACACAGCGTGTATGGAACCGCGGCGCATGGGATAACCCCAACCCCGAGTATTCCAATAACCCCTACTGGACGGCTTACCGCAACTATACTACTGATTCCCGCGACCGCGTTTATGGAAATATGGGCCTGGTTTATGATATTACTGATTTCCTGAAAGTAAAAGGAACCATGTATACCGATTTTTATACCTTCCGTAACCACGAACGGATTGCAATAGGTTCTCAGGAAACTCCTTATTACAGCGAAGGAATTCGTCAATATCAGGAAAATAACTATGAAGCCTTATTGATGTTCGATAAACAATTGAATGAAGACTTTTCCCTGAAATTGAATGCCGGTGGTAATGTTAGAAAATCGAACTATTTCCGTAATATCGGACAGACCTCAGGCGGCCTCGTGCTTCCCGAACTCTATACACTGGCCAACTCTGTTGACCCGGTGGTTATCGATGACTATAACAACAAAAAACAGGTGAACTCCGTATTGGGTAGTGCCTCTTTAGGTTGGAAATATATGTTATACCTCGACCTGACAGCACGTAACGACTGGTCGTCGACGCTCCCGATGGAAAATAACTCTTATTTTTATCCCTCTGTTACTGGTACTTTCGTGTTCTCTGAAATGGATGCTCTTGCAGATGCTGAATGGCTGTCTTTTGGTAAAATCCGTGCTGGATGGGCTTCCGTTGGTAATGATACCGATCCTTATAACCTGACAGAAACCTATACCAACTACGCACCGAACTTTAACGGTGTTCCTCGTTATAGCGTACCGAATTCACTCCCAAATAATAACCTCCTCCCCGAACGTACTAATAGCTGGGAAGTAGGAGCCGAGATGAGTTTCCTGAATAATCGCATGGGATTGGATGTTACGTATTACAATATGCTGACCAACGACCTGATCACCCAAATTGATATTACCGCCGCCAGTGGATATACTTCCAAATGGATTAATGCCGGTCAAATGTCAAATAAAGGAATTGAGCTTATGCTTAGCGGTGCTCCGGTGCGTAATGATAACTTCGAGTGGAATATTGCCTTCAACTTCTCAAAAAATAATAATGAATTACTCGAACTGTATCAGGATATTGAAAACTACCGCCTGATAAACGGACCTTTCAAAGTTACTGTTAATGCTTCCGTTGGACAGCCTTATGGTGTGTTGATGGGTTCTGATTTTATCCGCGATGATGATGGTAATAAACTCGTATCTACAACCGGTCGCTGGAGAAAAACAACTTCTACCAATGAAGTACTTGGTTCTGTGATGCCAAATTATAACTTGGGTATTATCAATAATTTTAAAATTTTTGGTGCTGACCTGGGTTTTGTTATTGATATTCAGAACGGCGGAAGTTATTTCTCTACCTCTTATATGTGGGGGATGTACTCCGGTATGCTGGAAGAATCAGTATGGTACGACGATTATGAAAGTATGGACGTAACCCCTGCAGATCCTGATAGCCAGGATATTCGTGAAGGTGGTGTTATCCTTAACGGGGTATATGGCTATTATGATGAAGCAACGGAAACGGTTGTCTACACCGATGCAGAAGGAAATATCGTAGATACTCCGGTAACCAATGAAACAGCCATCTCTGCTGAACGCTGGTGTTCCGATTTCTACTCCTCCGCCGATGCACAGGAAGTATTTGATGCTTCGTATATCAAGCTTCGTGAAGTAACCCTCGGATATACCCTGCCTAAAAAACTTACAGGACCGATCAATAATCTTCGTATCGCTGCCTATGGCCGTAACCTGATGATCTGGGGCCTTGATAATCGTCATTTCGATCCTGAAGCTGCTGTTACCTCTTCCGGTAATATTCAGGGTATCGAAGGTGCTGCTATGCCTTCAATGCGTAACTTTGGTATTAACCTGAGTTTTAATTTCTAATCATTGTTTAACTAAAAAAACAGAAACATATGAAAACATTTCGAAATATTGTTCTGTTCCTGGCAGCATCGCTAATCATTTTTTCAGGATGTACCAAGAACTTTGAGGATATCAATAAAAATCCTAACGCTCCTGTGGATGTTCCCACTTCGACCCTTATGATCAATGCCCAAAAACGCCTTCTGGATGACATTCGTGATGAATGGGCCTCCGGACGTATGGCGCTGCTTTGGGTTCAATATTGGGCACAGGTGAATTATACCGAAGAAGACCGCTATCAACCCCGTCAGAATGTTAATAACATTCTTTTTAGCAGCGTCTATCTCGATATCGTCGACTTGCAACGTATTATAGATATTTGTGAAGACCCGGAATGGACAGACCTCATGGCAGCTTATGGCAACGTGCAAAACCAGATTGCTACTGCCCGTATTCTGAAAACCTGGGCATTCCAGATTCTGACAGAAACCTATGGTCCGGTTCCCTATCATAGCTATGGAGCTGGAAATGCTGACTTTAACGCACTTATGGCCCGTGAGGATGTTTATTATCCTAATTATGTGGATCAGGAAGCTATCTTTTTGGATATGCTCAATGAGCTTAAGGAAGCGGCTGCTCAAATTGATGTGAACCAACCTGCCTGGACAGAAGGAGATAACATTTTTTATGGTAATGCACTCCAATGGAAAAAGTTTGCTAACTCTCTCCGCCTCCGTATTGCCATGCGCTTGTCAGCCAAGGCGCCTGCTGTATCCAATGCCCATATTGCTGAAGTACTGGCCGATGGCGATATTATGTCGTCTAATGCTGATGTTGCTGCCTTTAAATATGGCACAACCGCTGATAATGCCTCGCCTATGTATCGTGCATATTTTGTGGAAAACCGTACGGATTTCGCCCTTGCCAAACCTTTTGTTGACCTGTTAAAAGGCGATATCGGACCTTTCGGACTGTTTGACCCGCGTCTTCCTGTTTATGGCTCTCCCAACAGTGCAGGTGAATATGCCGGACAACCCTACGGTGTCCCCAATCATGTGGCTGCTTCTGTTCCTCTTACTGATGTTTCGCTTCCTAACAGCCCGTTGGCTCCTGATTATGCCGAGCCCTTTATGACGTATGCTGAGGTTTGCTTTATCCTCGCTGAATACAATGGCTGGGATCAGACCTGGTATGAAAACGGAGTTCGTGCTTCTATGGAGTATAATGGGGTGGATGCAGCTGCTATTGAGGCCTACATCGATGCCCTCCCTGCTGCTAATGAAGAAAATGTCATTACGCAGAAATATATCGACCTTTATATGCAGCCTTATAATGCATGGGCTGAGTATCGCCGTACCGGCTATCCTACTACCTTTGTATTACCGGGTGATTTTACGGGTGCTGTAGATCCGGAAACCGGAGAAGATGTATATTTTGAACCCCTGGAACCGGGTGTAACGGATATCATCGACCGGATGAACTATGCTCAGGAAGATCAGCTCCTTAACCCTACCGGATATGCTATGGGTGTTGAAAAACTCGGCGGACCGGATAAGTTTACTACCAAATTGTGGATTTTTGAATAA
>RZYD01000265.1 GCA_009930445.1 Bacteroidia bacterium
GGCTACGGGGTCGTAGGCTGCCACTTCAGCACCGGCATCGAGGAGGTGTTGAATAATGACCAGGGCGGGTGCTTCGCGCATATCGTCGGTTTGGGGTTTAAACGACAGGCCCCAGAGAGCGATTTTTTTCCCTTTCAGGTTGTGGTTAAAATAGCGCTTTGCTTTTTCCACGAGAACCGATTTCTGGTCGTTATTTACGGCTTCCACAGCTTCCAATACCCGCAGGTTGTAATGGTTTTGACGCGCAGTACGTATTATGGCCTGTACATCTTTCGGAAAGCATGAGCCACCATAGCCGGTGCCGGCGTAGATAAATTTATTTCCGATGCGTGAGTCGGTGCCAATGCCCCGTCGCACATCGTGGATATTCGCACCTACGCGTTCACACAGGTTCGCCATATCGTTCATAAAACTGATTTTTGTGGCCAGCATGGCGTTTGCCGCATATTTTGTCATTTCTGCGCTGGGGATATCCATGAAAATTACCGGGTGGCCGTTGAGGGTAAATGGTTTATATAGTTTTTGAAACAGTGCTTCTGCCTTTTCGGAGTCCGTACCTACCACAATACGATCAGGTTTAAGGAAATCTTCCACGGCCGCTCCCTCTTTCAGAAATTCCGGATTGGAGGCCACATCAAAATCGATTTTCAGGCCCCGTTGGTCCAGTTCATCCCGGATGGCTTGCCGTACTTTTTCTGCCGTGCCTACCGGTACGGTCGATTTGGTTACCACCAGTAGGTAATGGTTCATCTGCCGGCCGATAGTCCGGGCTACTTCGAGCACATATTTCAGGTCGGCACTGCCGTCTTCATCAGGGGGAGTACCCACGGCACTGAATACCACTTCAGCATCCGCCAGGGTTTCCGTAAGCCTGGTGGTAAAATGTAACCGGCCTTTTTCCACATTGCGTTTGACCATATCTTCCAGGCCGGGTTCATAAATCGGGATCATCCCATTTTTCAGGTGGGCAATTTTGGCGGCATCCGTATCCACACAGGTTACATGAATCCCCACTTCCGCAAAGCAAGTCCCGGTAACCAGTCCGACGTAGCCTGTACCAACTACTACAACATTCATAACGATTTTTTTAAGGTTTATGAGCGTACAAATTTAGCGATATTGTTAAATAACCGTGGATAGGATCTAATTATTTCATTCCGGCAGCAGAAAATAGGCCGAGGGAAGCCGGATCGCAGGTTTTTGTCGTTTTTTTTTTAAAGTTAAACGTTTGATAATAAGCCCGTCGGATATTTTTCAACAGTGTATTGTTGAAAAAATATTGCCATGGGCTTTATGTGATTGAAAATCAGTATGTAAGTTTAACTGATGAAAATCGTTGCGTAAAATTGCTATTAAATTTTTGTTACGCCATAGGGTGTATTCGGTTCTTTTTTTATTATTAGTTACTGTATTACAATGTGTTGTGAGTTGATATGCGGTTTAATAAAATAAATACACGTTGTTTGTAAAAATGGCTGAAAAGTGTTTCCTTTGCAATGGAAAATGTAGCTTCAAACCTGTATCGCTATAGGCTTTCCAGCCAATAGCCAAAAATAGTAGAAACAAAATTATCAGGTGAAGTGTTTAAAAGTATAACCGGGATACCGGAGAATAAATAACAGAAGAGATTCCTTTTTTTACATTTTGAAACCTTCAGGAAAAAAAAATGTATAAAGAGGTGAAATAAATAGGTACTGATATTTGCTTTATTCATAAATGAGGACTACTTTTGTAGCTTATGATAAAAGGTGAAAGCCTAATAAATACAATCGTTACAACATGCTGACCACACGAAATTTTATTTTAATCATAAAGCGTGAGTAATTCAATGCTTGTTTTTTTATGTATAAACTCATGAAAATCAAATAGATATATGAACGAAAATTATGGTATAATAAATTATTTAAAACCAAAATCATCAGTTATGAAAAAACTAAACTTTCTGAGATTTGCAACCCGTATGGCATTATTGCTTACTGTAATAGTTTCACTCGGGCTCTCTGCAAACGCACAGGTCACGGTTCCGGATGGCTTCCAATATCAGGCCATCGCTCGTGATGGAAGCGGTGTACCTATGGCCGACGCCAGTATCGCCGTTCGATTCACTGTAACCGATGACAATGCCTACAGTAACATTGAAACCTTCAATGTAATGACCAACGAATACGGCCTGTTTAATCTGGTCGTTGGCGCTGGAGTCGACTTTGAAGGCCTCGAAAACCCTGTAATTCAGGTCGAAATTGACCTGGGTGGCGGCTTTGTCGATATGGGTACCGTGCCCTTCCAGTCTGTTCCCTACGCTGCCGTAGCCGGGAATGTGGCCTATGTCGATAACGGTGTGCTCCATGTTGGTGATGATACCTTTAATGTAGGTAGCTTCTTCACCGGAACACCGGGTATCGTTAACCCCCTCGAAGCAGTTGTCGTTGACGCGAACAAAAGCATTGCCGGTTTTGGCGACATTGAACTCGACGGCTCCCTCAATGTGGGCTCTAACATCAATGCCCAGGATTATGTCCGCATCCTCTCCACCGCAAATAATACCTATGGCAACTGGCAATCCGGTGCCCTTCAGGTAAAAGGTGGCGCTGGTATCGCCAACGACGTATGGATTGGCGGTGATGTTGTTACCGGCGGTTCTGTTTCCGCCCTTAGCCTGGCAGTTACCAATGGCATCTCTGCCGGCGGTGACATTACTGGCGGTGGTGACCTCCACATTACTGATATCTATGCTGCCGGAAATGTTCAGGTTATTGGAACGATTACTTCTTCTGCTGTTAATGCCGGTGACTTTTATGGTAATTTCCATGGCGGTACACTCGACCTTGGCGCTGCGAAAAGCATTACCGTTGACGATATTATCGGTGTGGTTCAGGATAACCCTACGGCTCTCGTTACGGCTCAGGGTGTTTATAACGCAGATGTAATCCTTCAGGATAATATCGATGCGAATACCCAACTGATTGGCAGTAATCTCGTGCTGATTGATGCTAACGGCGCTGCCATTGCTGCCAATGGCTTGCTGATCGCAGCCAATGCTTCTGATATTGCCAGCAATTTTGCCCTTATCGATGCCAATACTACGGCCATTGGGGTAAATGCAGCGAATATTGCAGCCAATGCTTCTGATATCGCTGTTAACGCCGATGCTATCGCCAGCAATGCCACTGATATCGACGCTAACGCACTGGCCATTGCCGATAATACGGTTCTGATTGGCTCTAACCTTGTGCTCATTCACAACAACGCTTCTGATATTGTAAGCAATTATGGCCTCATCGGTGAGAATGCTGCGGATATCGTTTCTAACTACGACCTGATTATGGCCAATAGCGGACTCATTGCCAACAATGCCTCCGACATCGCCAGCAATTTCGGCCTCATTACCAGCAATGCCAATGATATTACTTCTACCTGGACTTTCATTCAGGATGATCTCGATCTGCAGCATGTTTATGAGAATGGCCATGAAATCAATATCATCGACAATAACCCGGTACAAATTTATTCGGATAACCTTTACGGTGGCCTTGACGTGGTTGCCAGCGGTGACGCTGAAATCGCAATCGATGCTAAACTCTCAGGATCTACCGCTACCGAACATACTACCATCCAGGCTAACCTCGATGATGCCTATGTTGCTCAACTGGGTGCTTCTGATGGCGTAAACCATGTTGCTGTTTACGGTCTTATCACTGCTAATAATGTTTATGGTGCCTTAGGTGCTACCGTGAATATTGGTGGCGTCGATAAACATTATGCCGGTTACTTTAACGGAAATGCTTTTGTTAAGTCTGAACTTACCATTTCCGAATCAGGATACATCTACGTTAATAATACCATCGGTTCCGGTGATGCTAACTCCGGTGCAATGGTGGTTAAAGGGGGTGTTGGTATTGGTGAAAACCTGAATGTTGCCGCAGATATCAATGCAGGTAAAGATTTAAGTGTTGCACGCAATACGGTGCTTGGTGATGATATCG
>RZYD01000025.1 GCA_009930445.1 Bacteroidia bacterium
GGCTATACCGTGTATAGTGGGGTGGCACCCGTAGCTATTATGGCTTATGGTGATGATAATATGACTACATGGAAAGATGGATTTGCCTCCCAGGAACCTTTTATTTTTCGTATTTACAGCTGGTGCGCTGAAATTGAGTATACCGGCCTTACCGCAGTGGCGCAGAGCGGTCAGTTTTCAAGTTTGGTATTCGTGCCGGATGGAATGACCATACTCCAAACCCTTTTCGGCACAGGGCCGCTTACCCATGTAATCAGCGGAACAGTGTCTGATGCCTCTTCGCCTCTGGCTGGTGTGGAAATTAGTTTTACCAATTCTGTGAACTCTGTTTTTACCGATAATGCTGGTTATTATCAGCGTTGCGTCGCCGATGGATGGAGTGGCGATATTATTCCTCTCTCTACTGATTTTATCTTTGACCCTGTGGCGATCACACTTAACAATGTTACTGCCGATGTGCCTGATAATGATTTTGTTTCTGTAAATGCTCCTGTTTTTATTTCAGGAAATATTTCCGATGCCGGGACGAATCCTGTCGAAGGCGTGAGTATTACTTTCTCCGGATCTACAATTACCACATTCACCGATGCTTCCGGCGACTATCAGGCGGCATTGCCTTATGAATACAGTGGTACCGCAACACCATCGTTCCCCGGTTATACTTTTACGCCGGCTGATCGCAGCTATACGGATTTGACTTTTCATCAGGAAAACCAGAATTATGTGGCAGAGGAAGTACATTTTACCCTTTCCGGAACCATAACAGAAAGTGGCCAGCCGCTTGAAGGAGTTATGGTGCAATTCAGTAACGGGGGCGGTTTTGCTATAACCGATGCACAGGGTAATTATTCACAGCTGCTCCCTTACGGCTGGCTGGGTTCTGCTACCCCTGTGCTGGCCGGAAAGCACTTTTCCCCCCAATACCGAAGTTATACACCGCTCACTTCCAATATCACAGCACAAAACTATTTTGCATCCGCTGCGCTGTTCACTTTGTCGGGTACTGTTACGGATAACCAGTCAAATCCTTTGACGGAGGTGGAGATACTGGTGAGTGGGTATTCTTCTGTATTTACAACAACAGCAGGTGCTTATAGTGTACAGGTGGCGTATGGCTACACCGGAACCCTGCAACCGGTACAACCCGGATATACTTTTACTCCCGGCATTCGCAATGTAGTTAATGTCACTTCCGATCTTGCTAATCTTAATTTTACCGGTGAGGCAGAACAACTGGTTATTTCGGGTACAATCACCGATAATGAAGGGGCTCCCCTGAGTGCAGTCAACTTAACCTTTAGCAATGGGGGTGGAACTGCTGCAACCAATGCCACCGGGGCGTATGCACAACCTGTAAATTACGGCTATTCAGGCGTAGTGATTCCCTCGTTATTGGGGTATAGTTTTTCTCCCGTAAACCGAAGCTATTCTTCGCTGACCTCCGGACGGACTGATCAGAATTATACAGGCACAGCGCAACAAGTAACGATAGCAGGCTATATCACCGATACTGAAACCGGTAATCCCATTCCTGATGTCCTAGTATTCTTTAATAATGGTGGAGGTACTGATACTACCAACAATGAAGGGTGGTATTCCTTTTCATTGCCATACGGCTGGTCAGGGACTGCCTATCCGGATAAGGAAAATTATACTTTTACCCCCGCATCACGTAATTACAACCATGTGGTAAACAATACTACCGGGCAAAATTATTCGGGTACGCCCACGTATATCCCACCTGGGTGGAATTTGATACCTACCGATCTTACGCACAATATTTCTATCCCGCTTTTTTCTTTCCCCTCTATTAATGGCTCCCAGATTGCCATTGGTGATTATATTGGTGTATTTTATTATGATCAGACTACACAGACTGAGCGCTGTGGTGGTTACGTGAAATGGACTGGACAAACGGCACTTACGGCCTATGGGAATGACGTTTCCACTCCGCAGAAAGATGGTTTTACTGAAGGAGAAAAATTTCGGTGGCGAATACATAAATACCAAACGGCTGTTGATTATGAAGCCATTGCTATCTATCATGCAATCAACCCTTATTCTTTCGACGGGAAGTATCATACAAATGCATTGAGTCAGCTTATCGGCCTGAATGCCAATACACTCACCGTATCGATTTGGCCGGAAACTTCGGAGGTATGCCTGGGTAATTCTGTTATCTTAAGTGCCAGTACACAGGGAGGCTCCGGATTATATAATTTTTCCTGGACATCTGATCCTCCGGGTTTTAGCTCAACACAAACCCAGATTATTGTCGCACCTGCCGATACGACACACTATGAATGTACCGTTACCACATATCTGAACAGTGTTACCGATCAGGCAACCGTTAATATTATCAATCCTCCTGTAGCACCGGAGGGGATTGTTTCAGACCGGGATAATTTTTGTGCCGATGATAACGGAACGATAACCCTGACGGCTGTAGGCGGTTCAGGAGAAGGGATACGCTGGTTTTCCTCCGGAACGGAGATTGGTTCCGATAACCCGCTGACCATCGAATCGCCCCATACGACTACCATTTATTGTGCCTTATGGGAGAACAGTTGTGGGCAAAGTTCCTGTACGGAAATTACTGTGCATGTTTTACCCTTGCCTGTGGCGCCTGTTTCTGTTAGTTCCTCCGATGATGAAGTTTGTATTAACGATCCGGGTACCCTTTATCTTATGGCCAATGGGGGAAGTGGTGATATCCTGAACTGGTATGCCAATGACGTCTACATCGGTTCCGGTTCACCGTTCACCGTCGATTCTCCTGAAATAACGACCGTTTATTGTGCGCAGTGGGAAAACAGTTGTGGTACTTCTTCCTGCGAAAGCCTTACTGTTTCTGTGCTGCCCCTTCCTGAACCACCTGAAACGGTTTTTGCCTCTTCTGCTGAAGTCTGTGCCGATGATCCGGGTGTGATTACACTTACTGCACAGGGTGGCTCCGGAGATGTGGTGAAGTGGTTTCATAATGGGTCGTATTTTGCCTCCGGAACCTCGGTGATTATTCTTTCCCCGGAAGAAACTTCTACTTATTGTGCACGTTGGGAGAATACCTGTGATGTAAGTCCCTGTGTGCCCGTAACGGTAACCGTTCTTCCCTTGCCCGAACCCCCGGAACAGGTTGTTTCTACCACAAGCGCGGTTTGTGTGAACGATCCGTCAACGATTACTTTAACAGCAATTGGTGGTAGTGGGGATCAGGTACACTGGTACGGTAATTCTGTCTGGTTAGGATCAGGAACTGCTCTGACCGTTGATTCTCCTGAGGTTACGACTACCTATTGTGCCCGTTGGGAAAATAGTTGTGGTGAAAGTAGTTGTGCGGCTTTTACCGTGGAGGTATTGCCACTTCCTGAAGCTCCTGACGAGGTTTTTGTTTCCGATAGTGCGGTATGCATCAATGATCCGGGAAGTATAACATTAACCGCACAAGGTGGCTCCGGAGAGGTGCTTTCGTGGTATGCCGGAACAGCGTTGATTGGTACCGGTTCCCCATTGATCGTTGAATCGCCAGAGGTTCCTGTAACGTATTGTGCACAGTGGGAAAATAGTTGTGGCGTTAGTGAATGTGTAACCGTTTCTGTTACCATTATCCCTTTGCCTGAACCTCCGGTGCTTGTTTCTGCCACCCCCTCAGAAGTATGTGCGAACGCCACCGGATCGATTGTTTTATTCGCCAGTGGTGGTAGTGATGATCCAATACACTGGTATGCAGAGGGGGTTTGGATTGGCGCTGGTGAAACTTTGAGTGTGGAAAGCCCAGGGATCACAACCACGTATTGCGCCTCCCGTGAAAATGAGTGTGCTACAAGTAGTTGTGTCGAAACTATGGTTTCGGTATTGGCATTACCTGCATCACCGGATACGATTCTTGCCGACCGGAATGGATTCTGTCCACAGGATACCGGAACGGTTACGTTGACAGCCGTTGGCGGTTCAGGGGCAACACTTTGGTGGTTTGAAGGGAATTGTGGTACTGATTCAATTGGCTCAGGAAATCCGCTGATTATTCCTTCACCGGGAGTATCTACCACCTATTATGCCGCATGGGAGTCGGTTTGTGGAATGTCGGATTGTGCCCCGGTTACCCTTTACTTATCGGATACCTGTCAGAATGTACACGGGATAACGATAAACGATGGCTGGAGTGGTATCTCCTCCTGGATTGCACCCGACGATACACTGATGGAAAACCTTATGGCTCCCATTATTGATGATTTAGTGATTGTGAAAGATTTGGTCGGAGCTTACTGGCCCCCTTACGCAAATTCTATTCCTTACTGGGAAACCAAAAAAGGGTATAAGATTAAGGTCGAAAATCCGGTAACATTGACAATCACCGGAGTTGCCGCCGAGGATGTAACGATACCCCTTGATCAGGGGTGGAGCCTGATCCCGGTGCTTTCTCCTTATCCGGTTTCGGCTGCAGACGTTTTTGAGCCGCTGGGCGATAACCTGATCATTGTAAAAACAGTGGCCTCCCCGGAGGTGTATTGGCCGGCAGCTTCCTTTTACAGCCTGCAATACCTGATGCCGGGAAATGCCTATATGGTTGCTGTTTACGATCCCGATACCGTTACTTTTGCCGTTACCAGAGTCAAAGGCACACTGGCTGACCCCACTGTCAGGCCAATCAACCCCTGGAACATAGTTACCCCTACCGGAAATACTCATGTCGTTGCCCTCTCGAAGAAGGCACTGGAGGAATTTGCTTCCGGTGATCTGATCGGTGTGTTTAATTCCGAAAATCGTTGTGTTGGGGTCGTGGAAGTGGCTCCTGTAACCGAATATCTGCCCATTACTGTTTATGGGGATGATGCCACTACTTTTGGACTTGATGGAATGATTGAAAATGAACCATTTTTATTTAAAGTTTGGACACAAATAACCCATAAATCCGATCCGCTTTTAGTGGAGTATTCATCTGATTTTCCAACCCGGGAGCATTATGTTACTAATGGACTCAGTGCTGTTATGGATTTTACAAAGGCAATTGGAATAGCGGATAGTCCGGAGATTCCGGTGACTCTTTATCCGGTTCCGACCCGTGAAAAATTGTATGTGACGGTTGGCCGAAACATCGGGTATACGGTTGAAATTTATACCTTGACGGGCCAATTGTTGATCCGGAAGGAAGAATGCGCCGGAACCACGGAGCTGCTGACAGGGGCACTGCACCCCGGGGTCTGTACGATTCGGATTAATACTTCCTCCGGTACGGTGGTGAAGCGGTTTGTAGTAGTGCAATAAAGCCGTAGGCAAAATATTATACGTTGGTCGGTGTTGCCGGTTGGAACCTACAATTTTGCTGGCTTCGTGTAATCCGTGTGGTTGGGTACACGAAGGCAACCAGGAGCAGGAGGCGTGGATGGCCCGATGTTAATGCCCGCTGGTTTCCAGGATGGCCTCAACCTGCCGGTATAAATCCTCTACAGTTCCGGAGTTATCCAAAACTACATCCGCCATTTCGATACATTTTCGAAGATTTTGATGATTCGGGTCAGGGGAGTCCATTTCCCGTTGTTCATTCGCTAAAAATTCCTTAAAGGTTACCTGGTCGGTTTCTGAATTTCGTGCAGCGATGCGGTTAAAACGTATTTTAGGATCGGCATCGACGGCGATTAACCGGAAATCATTGTTTTTTCGTAACGACTCCACTTCTCCCGGTGTACGGATACTCTCGATAATACAGGGTTTTCCTTGCTGGAGGGCTTGGTTGAATAGCTGGTCAACAATATACGAGGAGGATTCTTTTTCCCGCAGTGTATTGGCCATTACTACCATGGTGTCACGATTTACAGTCCAGCCCCGTTCCTTTATTTTCTCAACCAGAAAAGCCCTGACTGAATAATGGGCATACCCATAATGTAACGTCAGGTAATCGACAATGGTTCCTTTTCCAGCGCCCAATGTTCCGGTGATTCCTAAAATAATCATAACGTCGTTTATTTAAATTGCATGTCCCGAATCTTTGCGTAGGCTATCCACCCATTTGTGGTCGACGGGCATGGGTGTGAACGAAAAAAGTGTATCCATGAGTTGTTCAGGCGAATTTGCAACAATAATATTTGACCGATGTTCCTTGCGCAAAAATCCCTCGCTGCAGGAATGGTCAAGCCATTTCAACAGATGGTCGAAGAACCCATGGGTGTTTAGTATGGCCACAGGTTTTTGCATTAAATCGAGTTGCAGCCATGTAAGCACCTCAGCCAGTTCATCCAGGGTGCCAAAACCGCCTGGCAGCGCCACAAAGGCATCCGATAAATGCCCCATCAACTGCTTTCGTTCCGCCATGGACGAAACCGTAAAAAAACGGGTTAGGTGCTGATGTGCAATCTCCCGTGACACCAGGTTGTGCGGCATTATGCCGTACACCTCTCCGCCGTGGGCCATTACGGCGTCGGCAAGTACGGTCATTAACCCGATATTGCTCCCCCCAAACACCAATCGGTTGCCTGATTCACCAATGGTTTTGCCCAGCCGGGCCGCCTCTTGCCGGTAATCCGGATGGTTGCCCATTGAAGAGCCACAAAAAACACAAATACTTTTCATGCGTAATACTTACGGCGCAAATGTAATCATTTCATCGATAACGAACCCAAATAGCACAGCATAGGATTAAGGTCTTGTGCACAGGATTTCAGAATCCTTGTTGATACGCCATGTGTGAAACGTGTGTTCAATGATTTTCTTTGTATCCTGCCTGCTTTTTGTCAGGCCATCAAAGTGTTTTTCGCTGTTTTCTGCCAGGCGTTGCGTTTCGGAGTGAATTAATATTTTATTCGAACAATCAAAATTTTACCTTTGCACAAAACACGACGAATGAATACGCTGTATCCTTTAAAATTCAAGCCCATCTTTAAGGATAAAATCTGGGGCGGACAACGAATAAGAACGCTGTTGGGTATGGATTTCGACCCGCTTCCCAATTGCGGGGAGGCCTGGCTTATCTCCTCTTATCCCGGAAATATTTCGGTGGTGGAAAACGGATTTCTGGCAGGGAACAACTTAAATGAGCTTATCGAAATCTATATGGATGATTTATTGGGAGAAAAGGTTTTTGAGAAGCATAAAACCACTTTCCCCCTGCTGATAAAATTTATTGATGCCGAACAATGGCTCAGCCTGCAAGTTCACCCGGATGATGCACTGGCTCGGAAATACAAACATCCCAACGGAAAAACAGAGATGTGGTATGTTTTGCACAGCGAACCAGGGGCTGAACTTATCTCAGGCTTTTCGCGCAACAGTAATAGCCAGGAATACATGAAGATGCTGGAGGAGAAGCGTATTGCTGAAATATTGAATTATGAACCCACCGCTAAAGGGGATGTTTTTTACATGCCTGCCGGCCGGATTCATTCACTCGGGCCTGGAAACCTCGTTGCGGAGATTCAGCAAACCAGCGATCTGACCTATCGTATTTACGACTGGGATCGCGTGGATGAACAGGGAAAGGGCAGACCGCTCCACCTGAACAAGGCCATGGAAGCCATAAATTTCCAGGTTGAAGAAGCCTATAAAACGCACTATTCATCCCGTCAGAATCATCCGGTGGAGCTCGTTGCTACGCCCTATTTTACAGCGAATTTTATGGAAATCACTACCCCGGTAGCGAAAGATTTATCGTTGCTTGACTCGTTTGTCGTTTACCTCTGTACCGAGGGAAGCGGGGAGTTGACAAGCCAGGCCGGAGCGCTGCAGGTTCATGCCGGAGAGGCTCTGCTCATTCCTGCCGGGCTCGATGCCATAGGGTGGAAACCGGTAGGGAAAATGGTACTTCTGGAAGTGTATATTCCTTAAAATCAAGTTATTAATATCTTGTTATATTAATTGTACGAAACTTGAGTATATTCTTATACAAAGGATTGCATTTTACATAACCGGGTATAGATTCCATTGCTTTCATAAAGTCTTTCATGGGTTCCACGTTCCACAATATGTCCTTTATCCAGCACCACAATTTCATCTGCATTGCGAATCGTACTGAGGCGGTGGGCAATAACCACCGAGGTTCTGTTATTCATTAACTTTTCGAGGGCGTCTTGCACCAGGCGTTCCGATTCCGTATCCAGCGCTGAGGTTGCTTCATCCAGCAACATGATGGGTGGGTTTTTATATACTGCGCGGGCGATGCTCAGGCGTTGTTTTTGGCCTCCGCTGAGCTTGATTCCTTTATCCCCGATATGGGTATGATAGCCTTGTGGCAGATTGACAATAAATTCGTGGGCATTTGCGATTTTTGCGGCTTCAATAATTTTTTCTTCATCGATTTCATCAACGCCCAGGGCAATGTTATTCAAAACGGAGTCATTAAACAAAATCGTATCCTGGGAGACAACCCCCATAAGCGCGCGAACCTCATTGATTTTTAAGTCTTTTATGGGAACCCCGTCAATTTTTACCGTGCCATGCTGCACATCATAAAAACGAGGTAAAAGATTTACCAGCGATGATTTTCCTCCACCGCTCGGGCCAACGAGGGCAATGGTTTTTCCTTTAGGGATGATCAGATTAATATGGGAAAGCACTACTTCCTCTTCATAGGAAAAACTCACATCTTCCAGTTCCAGCCCCTGTTCAAAGGATGGAATGGAAAGGGCGTTTTCCTTTTCCACGATCACCTCCTCGGCGTTCAGAATATATTCAATACGTTCGACCGAGGCAGCGCCCCGCTGGATGTTGTAGATTGCGCGCGCAATGGATTTCGCCGGCGTCAGTATCTGGCTAAAGATGCCGAGATAAACCAGAAATACGGCCGCATTGAGGGTGCTTTCGGGGTTGAGAATTATTCTTCCACCGTACCAAAGCACCACAACCATAACGATTACGCCAAGGAATTCACTCAGGGGTGAGGCCAGATCCTGTTTGCGATAGAGACGGATCATAAGCTGGGTATAGCGTTGGTTTACCCGCTGAAAACCTTGGTTTGCTGCACCAATGGCATTGAAGGCCTTGATGATGCGCAGTCCTTCCATGGTCTCTTCCATTAACGATTGTAGTTCACCCATTTTTTTTTGCCCTTTCCCGGAGGTGCGTTTGAGTGTGCGTCCGATGCGGCCAATAATGAAAGCACTCACCGGCAGCAGTACAAAAACAAAACCGGTTAGTGATGGGCTGATTATAAACAAGGTTACGGTATAGGCTACAATAGCAAATGGCTCCCGGAATATCATTTCCAAGCTGTTCATTACTGACCATTCTACTTCCTGTACATCGGTGGTCATCCGTGCCATTAAATCACCTTTTCGTTGTTCGGAATAATAGGAAAGCGGTAGAATTAATGTTTTCAGGTACATTGCATTCCGTAAATTCCGGACAACACCGTTACGAACCGGAGCCAAAAAATACATGGCAAAATACCGCGTGGCATTCTTTAATAAAAATAATAAGGTGATTATTAGCGCAATATAAAGTAAAGCGGTGGCTTCGTCTGTTCGATGAATCATCTGCTCCAGCAGATAATAAAAATTATCCCTGATCACGTCGGTTTGTGTAAGGGTATCCCAGGTGAGGGGCTCCGGAATTCCGGAGAAGGGTTCCCGCATCTTAAATAAAATTTCCAGCACAGGAATAAAAAAGGCAAATGAAACCAGCGAGAAGGCAACCGAAAAAAGGTTAAACAAAATATTTAACGCAGCATACCCCCCAAATGGTTTGATGTATCGGATAACTTTAAATAGTTTTTTCATTCAGTAAACGCGTTTCTATAGGATGTTACTTTTTCAGCAGGAAATTATAACGCAAAAGTAGTAAATTAGCGTATGCAGAAAGCCCCCTCGTGGTGGAAAGCATTTATCCCATACTGAAATAGCAATTCAGTCGGGCAAAAGATTATCTTTGCCGTATGGAAAATACACGACAACAAAAGATTGCCCGGTTAGTGCAAAAAGACGTTGCGGATATTATGCGCAGCAACACCAAGGGCCTGCTGAAAGGAGCGATGATTACGATTACGAAAGTCGTTATAAGCCGTGATTTGTCGTCGGCAAAAATTTATATGAGTATTTTTGGCACGCCCCAAAAGCAGGAGCTTATTAAGGATATTAATGCCCATAAGGGCGAAGTGCGTTATCACCTGGCACAACGAATCAGGCATCAATTGCGGGTGGTTCCCGAATTATTTTTTTATGAAGATGATTCGCTGGATTATATCGACAATATCGAACGCCTGCTAAACGAAAAGTAATCATGCAATATGACCCCATAAAAAAAATGTTGGGTCGTGTCTTTAATACGACTCCCTTTCTTCGCAGGCTTTTTTACAGGCTGCTTGATCTGCTGCTCCTTCGTACCTGGCATGTGCGAAGAGAATTGAAAAAATGGAACCGGGATCATTCAACCAACGGTCATATCCTTGACGCAGGGTCAGGTTTCGGGCAGTATTCCTTTTTCATGGCAAAAAAATTCCGGAATAAAACCATTGAAGGAATTGATGTTAAACAGGAACAAATTGATGACTGCAACCAGTTTTTTGCGCAATCAGGCCTTGCAAATGCTACTTTTTTCTATGGCGACCTGACGGAATATCAAAAACCATCAGCCTATACCCTGATTTTGAGTGTTGACGTAATGGAACATATCGAAGAGGATGTTAAGGTATTCAAAAACTTTTATCAATCACTGAAGGCCCATGGCATGTTACTTATCAGCACTCCGTCTGATCAGGGGGGGTCTGATGTACATCCTCATCAAAAGGATGAAGAAGACAAAAATGCCTCTTTTATCGATGAGCATGTGCGCGATGGCTACAGTCTTACAGAAATTCGGGAGAAACTTAAACGTGCCGGTTTCACCAAAATTCAGGCCCGCTACCAATACGGTGCCCCGGGAAAGATTTCGTGGAAACTCTCAATGAAAATCCCTATCCTGTTAATAAATGCATCAAAAATATTCTTTATCGTTCTCCCTTTTTATTACCTTATTACTTTCCCGTTTTGTATGATTCTGAACTTCCTCGATGTAAGGATGAACCATAAAAGCGGAACAGGGCTCATTGTTAAAGCATGGAAATAAATAATTAAATGCAGTTTCCTCTCTATATAGCATGGCGGTATTTCAGATCCGGGAAATCACATCATATCATTCATCTGATTTCCCGCATTTCGACAGTGGCTATCGCAGTGGGAACAGCAGCGCTGATCGCCGTTTTATCCGTGTTCAACGGTTTTGAGTCGCTTATCGCATCCTTATTTAACACCTTTGATCCCGATCTTAAAATTGAGCTGAAAGAGGGGAAAACTTTTCCTGACACCTGGCTCGACCGCGAAGCCATTGAAGCCATCCCGGGCGTAATCAGTTACACCCGCGTAATTGAAGAAAATGTTTTGTTACGTTTTGAAAATCAACAGTATATTGCCACAATGAAGGGGGTAAGTGACGATTTCCTTCGTCAAAATCCGCTGGATAGTATGCTTATCACTGGTACGCTGCGGTTCCCGGGAAAAACCAGTGCCATAGCCGGTTACGGCGTGTGTTATTACTTAGGGATCAACCCGAATACGCTGCCGGCCGAAGTGTCGGTGTACGTGCCCCGGCGTACGGCGAAAAATTTGAGCGTGCTGTCGAACGCCTTTAATTCAAACGAGCTGAAAGTTACCGGAATCTTTTCCGTCCAGCAAGACTTTGATACCCGCTATGTTCTTGTCCCCCTTGCGCTGATGAAAGAACTGCTGGAATATTCCCGGGAAATTACTTCTGCCGAAATCCGAACCGACCCTGCTGCAGATATCAAACCCATTCAGACGGCTATTGAATCTATTGTGGGAGAAAAATTCCAAATCTGCAACCGCTTTCAGCAACAGGAATCACTTTATAAAGTGATGCGGGCTGAAAAACTGGCTATCTTTCTCATCCTTACGTTTATTCTGTTGATTGCCGCATTTAACATGATTGGGTCGCAAACCATGGTTATGCTCGACAAACAAAAGAATTCAGCCATCCTCCACGGGCTGGGAGCCACAAAAGAAACCTTAAAAAAAATTTTTATCAGTCAGGGAATTATCACCGCATTAGTCGGGGCCGTATCGGGATTAATTGTGGGGGCCTTCGTCTGTTTTCTTCAAATCCATTTTGCGATTATCCGGTTTGAAACGGGTACTACTTTTATCGTTAATGCCTATCCGGTCGAAATGCAATTTGCCGATTTTTTGATTGTTTTTGTAACTGTTTTTCTGATCGGGCTTTTTGCGGCATTTTTTCCGGTATATCGTATCAAAGAGCCCTACTTCGAACTCAACAGTCAGCAACGAAATTATTAACCAGTGTCACTGCGTATGATATCACTTCGCTATTTTGTCATTTTTTTTGGGCTTTTGCTCTTCAGGTTTCCTTTCTTGAATGCGCAAACCATTCATGTCTCCGGAGAAGTAGAGGGGATCTGGGAGGCCGATACGATCAAAGCAATCTCCGATCTGTTGGTGCCCGAAGGTCGGCAGCTGATCATACAACCGGGTACTTATATAGAGTTTCAGGGGCCCTTCCAAATGGTCGTGGAGGGAACCCTCAGGGCACAAGCTAATGAGGCTTATCCCATTACTTTTACCATCATCGATACCCTGGAACTCAGCAATCCGTACACCCCAAGAGGTGGGTGGAAAGGGCTGCATTTTGTCTCCGGTGCCCGCGAAGACAGCAGTATTTTTGAATATTGCAGGTTTCTATACGGAAAGGCGTGGGAGGGCACTGCGGCGGCCAGCGGCGGCCTGATTCACCATACGGGGTCTTCTCCGGTCCGGTTTTCCGACTGCCTTTTTGCGGGTTCCATCGCTGAATATATGGGAGGTGCTGTGTATCTCAATAATGCTCATGCGCAATTTATCCGCTGTGTCATGGAAAACAACCGCGCCGGATTCGACAGCACAGGTTATGGGGGTGCAGTGCTCGCAATGGGTGGCTCGCTCATCGTTAAACAATGTACGGTCAGAAACAACCGGGCTAACGGCCTTGGGGGTGGGTTTTGTATCTGGTATGCTGATTCTTGTGCGATAGTACAAAGTATTTTTCAGGAAAATACCGGAAGCACGGGAGGTGCCCTGTTCTTTTTGAATTCTGACCCGACACACTTTGAAAACAACCTGCTGACCCACAATACCGGATATTTTTTCGGCGGTGCCATAGGGTTGAAAAATACCGGATTCCTGTTACTGAACAATACCATCGCCGACAACAACGCCGGACAGGGCGGAGGAATTTATTGCAGCAGTGGCGTACATAATGCGGTGATGAATACCCTGATCTGTGGGAACACGGCCGAGGGTAACGGGCAGCAGGTATATATTGCCTACCTGGAAAGCACACTGTCGTTTTATCACTGTGTTGTTGAATCAGGAAGGGAAGGCTTTGGCGGCAGTGGTGGATGGTTCCCGGGAGCCTACTACGGTGAATACCTCCAAAATCATGAAACGCCGGTAACCTTTGTGCAGGCACAAGATATTCCGTATGGTATTGCCCCTCCATCACCGGCGATTGACGGAGGGTACGCCGATACGGTGTATGCCGCTCTTCCCCCAACGGATTTACTTAATAATAAACGTATTAGCGGAGAAAATATCGATATTGGCGCCATCGAATATCAATCGGCAAATACAATTCTCCCTTCTGCACCACACAAACACCTTACAGCTTCGCCAAATCCTTTTTTACATACTACATCCATTGCTTTACCTCCATTTTTCGATGGTTCTTCTCTGCTGATCACCAATGTGCAGGGAGCCATCGTACGAAAAATAATAATCAATAATCCACAAACCGACGTGATTTGGGATGGGAAAAGTGAAAATGGAAGTGATGTTCCTCCGGGGCTTTATTTTGTTATTATTGCACATGAAATCTGTAAAGTGATTAAGCAACCCTAAAAATGATTAGTGTGTCTTAAAAAGATGTTATTATACCTACATCTTATCTAAAATATTATATTTGTATTTCATTAGAACATTTAAATAACTTGATACAATGAAAATTTTTACACGCTGCAAGTACCTACTTCTTTTAGTCTTATCAGGAGTATTGGTTTTTCCCGTTAATGCACAACGGGTCGTATTGGAAAATGCGGACGAAACAATTTTAACTGTTGTTTCACAGGATGTTACACATCTTGAAATGCGTAATACCATTGCTGAATTTGACTATAAAACCCTCAATACTGAGGGAGGATTATTCACTGCCTTTTATTCCCATGTAAATGCCTTTACCGGAAAAACCGGAGCGCCAAGGATTCCCATCATCAGAAAATTGATTGAAGTGCCATTAGGAGCTGAGTTGTCTGTTGAAGGGGTAACCTTTACTGAAGAAATTGTGAATTTGGGGGAGATGGGTATTATTTATCCGATGCTGCCCGTGCAACTACCGGTGCCTAAAAACGGAGAGGATGCCCCGCCTTTTCAATACAACGAAAAAGCATATCAAACCGACCGGTTCTATGGAGAAAAACTGGTAACCATTGAAGAAAAAGGAATACAGCGTGGACAGCGCCTTGCGTTGGTAACTATCGCTCCTTATCAGTATAATCCGGTCAGGAATCAGTTGAAAATTTTTAGTGATGTTCGCTTCCAAATTACTTTCAAAGACGGCGATATGCAGGCCACCCGTGCATTGAAAGCGAAAACCTGGTCACCCTATTTTGAGGCAGATTATACGCAGGCTTTAAATGCCCGTGCCTTTGCCTCCACCAAAGATCCACTATCCAGTTACCCCATTACTTACGTTATCGTTTCCGATCCGATGTTTCAGGACCAGCTGCAGCCTTTCATCGCCTGGAAAGCAAAAAAAGGGTTTACAGTCATCGAAGGCTATACCAATGATCCGGAAGTGGGGAATACTACTGCATCAATAAAAGCTTTTATTCAGAATTTGTACGAAAACCCGGAGCCGGGCTATACTCCGCCTTCCTTTGTATTGTTTGTCGGCGACGTGCAACAAATACCAGCCTTTAGCGGAACCGCAGGCTCGCATGTCACCGATCTGTATTACTGTGAATATACCGGCGATGATTTTGCGGAAATCTATTTCGGCCGGTTTTCGGCTCAGACCACTGCACAACTCCAGCCCCAGATCGACAAAACCCTTATGATTGAGCAATATACCATGCCTGATCCGTCGTATCTTAATGAAGTAGTTTTGGTTTCGGGTATGGATGGTTCGCATGGTTACAATTGGGGTAACGGACAGATTAATTACGGCACCATCAATTATTTTAACGAAGCCCATGGAATCACACCACATACTTTCCTCTATCCCAACTCCGGCAGTAATGCCTCCGTGATTAAACAAATGATCAGCGACGGTGTGGCCTATGCCAACTATACGGCCCATTGTAGCTCAAACGGTTGGGCCGATCCTTCGTTTACTGTGGGTGATGTTTCTAACCTGACCAATGAAAATATGTATTACCTCTCGGTAGGAAATTGTTGTGAATCCAATGCATTTGATGCCAGTGAATGTTTTGGGGAAGCGCTGTTAAGAGCTGAAGGGAAAGGCGCCATAGGACATATCGGTGGAACCAACAGCACTTACTGGGATGAAGACTATTATTGGGGCGTTGGCGTGGGAACGATTATGGAAAATCCTCCTGCCTATGAAGAAACCACTTTGGGCGCTTATGATTGTCTTTTCCATGATCATGGCGAAGATTTCGCGGATTGGTGTGCTACTACCGGACAGATGATATTTGCCGGAAACCGTGCTGTGACAGAAGGATCATCGATGTCGACCTATTATTGGGAAATTTATTCTGTGATGGGTGACCCTTCGCTGGCCATGTATCTTGCCGTTCCTGAACCCCTTGAGGTAAGCTATGATGCTCTCATGCCTTTAGGCTCTGAAACGTTTACGATCACTACAGAACCCTATGCTTATGTTGCGATTTCCCGTGAAGGAGAATTGTTTGGTGCTGCACTGGCCGATGAAAGCGGTATTGCTGTGGTTGCCATGGATCCTCCTATTGCTGTTCCCGGCCCCGCCGATGTTGTGGTTACACAACAATTCCGGCAGCCTTATTTCGGTGAGGTCCTGGTGGCTTCCCCCGAAGGCCCCTATGTGCTCCTCGGAAGCTTTGAAGTCGACGATAGCCAGGGCAACAACAACGGAATGGCCGATTACAATGAGACCATTCTTCTGAATATCGTGTTAAGTAACCTCGGAAATAGCGATGCAATAAACGTAACGGGCACCCTTACCACTGCCGATGAAGACATTACCCTGCTTCAGGATACCTACACTTTTGGACCTATTGCGGCACAGGGTTCGGTGACAGAAAACGGGGTGTACGAATTTCAAATCGCTCCGGTTATCGACGATAATAAAAAAGTAGAATTTAATCTGGAAATTACCGACGGTTTGGAAGTATGGAATTCTAAAATCACCCTTACATTACATGCCCCGATTTTGGAAATCGGAAACCTGAGCATCAATGACCAAACCGGAGGGAATGGAAATGGAAGGCTCGATGCCGGAGAAACCGCTGATATCGCATTTACTGTGAATAATGCCGGTTCAGCCGATATTTTAGCAGTTGAAAACCTGCTTTCCTCTTCCAGTGCGGAGGTAACCATTAACAACGGATCGGCAGTATTCAGCCAACTTCTGGCCGGATCAACGCAACAGGCCAATTTTAATATCAGTATCGATGAAGGCGTTACTGTAGGTACTATTGTTGAATTACAACTGCTTACATCGGCTGCCGGTTATATGACCGAAAAAACTTTCCTGCCTAAAATAGGCCTGATTCTGGAAGATTTTGAAACCGGCGATTTTAGCGCCTTCAACTGGACACAGGGTCAATATCCTTGGCGTGTTGTTGCAGGTGGAGCTTCCGGCGATTTTAGCGCGCAATCGGGCGATATCTCCGACGAACAAACCAGCGAATTGAAACTGGCCGTTGAAGTCCTCGCTGATGATACCATTAAATTTTTCGCCAAGGTTTCTTCCGAAGCTACCTACGACTATTTGCGGTTTTATATCGATGGACAGAAAAAAGAAGAATGGTCGGGCGACAATGGATGGACCGAAGCCCAATATCCGATCACCACAGGTATCCATGAATTAAAATGGACCTATGAAAAAGATTATAGTGTATCCAATGGATCCGATTGCGGATGGATTGACTATATCGTTTTCCCCGCCATAAGCGATTATGTAGGCGTCAGAGAAATGACTGCCCTGACCGACACAGACCTTTCGGTATATCCTAACCCGTTTAATAACAAAACGCGAATTGCCTATGTACTGAATAATCCCTCTGATGTTTCTCTGGTTGTTTATAATGCGATGGGTGAACGTATACAGGTGATTGAAAATGCCACGAACCGACAAGCAGGTATTTATATGCATGAATTTGATGCATCCGAATTGCAACATGGAATGTATTTTTGTGTGTTTAAATCGTTTGGAAAATCCATCACAAAAAAATTAATTATTTCAGAATAAAAAACCGCTACTATCCGTCTTTGGCTGTGGAATTATATTTACCCGACAAAGACGGACAGGCATAAACAAACCCTACTATGAGGAATTTTTTACTGACTATTTTTTGCCTGACCCTGAGTGCCGGGTTATTTGCATCGCAGGATTATACCATGGATTATCATCCATTATCCGGTGATAAAGCCGCTTTAAATTTTTCGCTTCACAATTATGTCCTGAATCCCGTGGAGCTTAATGGCACAGCCTACACTCAGATTGTTTTTTCAGGCAGTGTGGTAACTAAAGACAAAGGATATGCTGAACTTCCTTTTCTTAGCGCCAGCTTGCAAATCGCTCCGGATAAAAATTATGAGGTTCAG
>RZYD01000266.1 GCA_009930445.1 Bacteroidia bacterium
TTCCCTACTTTCAGATGGAAATGTTTATGATAGAGCTGTTAAAGATTATGGATTAGATTTGAATGATGAGCCAGAAGAAATGATGAGAAAGGTAAGTAAAGCAGCTCAAGATCAAGTGACTATAAATAGCTTGATAAGTAAATATCCTGCCGTTAATATAACATCAAATATGTCTTTAGATGATGCTAGAGAGTTAATAAGAAATAGTACAGGCGATGATTTAGAAACAATAACACAAGATGGAAAGATATATTCTTTTAACAAAACTACAGGAGAATTAATCTTATTAAGTGGAGAAGAAGATGCTAGAAAATATGATTTACAAATAGATGAGAACGGTAATTTAGTTAAGGTTTATGAACAAGACGAATCATATAAACAAATGATAGATGCAGTAGATGGTGCTTTAACTAATTTAGTTGGTGCTAAATATGCTGCTGGTGTTACGGATTATGAAAGAGATGTCACTGGTGGTGGTCCTGCAAAAATATTAGATATTTTAAGTTTTGGTATTGGTAATAGAGAAGCAAGGGCAAAAATTCAAGATTTTATAGCAGACACAACTTTTCTTTCAACTAATTTAACATTAGATGCTTTGAAAAAAGCAAAGGAAGAGGGTGCTACATTTGGAGCTTTAAGTGATAATGAACTTACTATGTTGGCTGCATCTGCTTCTAAATTAGGTACTTATGAAATTAAAGAAGATGGTAAAGTTGTCGGATATAACACAAGCACAGAGTCAGTGTTAAAAGAAATAAATAGAATAAAAGAATTATTACAAAAAGCTGCTGGTCCATCTACAGAAATAGTAGAAAAGAGTGGTAAGCAGCTTGTATCAGAAGCTTATACTAAAACTCCAGAAGTAAGGAACGCAATAAATGCTATGGTAGATGCTGGATTATCTTATGACGATATATCAGAAGCATTAAACCTAAAACAGCCAGAAAGTGGTAGTGGTGAAATAAAAACATATGAAACAGGTGCAAAAGCTGGACAGTGTGGAGTATATATCAATAAAACTGCTGGAATAAGAGTAGGGAACAACAAACAAGACAAAATAAATAATGTAGATAAATATGGTTCTAAAGGAACTTCTGGTATTAAAGAGGGTGATGTTATAGTCCAAAATATAGGAACTTATGGGCATGTTGCCTTAGTAACTTCTGTTAATCCAGATGGTACGGTGACTCTATCAGAAAGTAATTATAAGAACGATGAAAAAGTAACCAATAATAGAAAAATAAGTTTAAATGATACTTCTATATATGGTTATTTAAGACCATCTAATCAAACATCTAATACATTATTGATATAATATGACAGAAGAACAATTACAAGCTATTAGAACCCAATATGGATTAACTGATGATATAATAAACAAGACAAGTTCTATACAAAATAATGTTAGTATAAATCAAACAGAAACTCCTGAGCAAAGAAAATCCTATCTACAGGGTCTTGTAGCTAAAAAAGAATCAGAGAAGAAAGGTGATGGTAAAATAATGTCTTTTATAAAAAAAGCTTCTGATTTTGTTGGTACTACAAAACTTGGTGAGGGAATAGGAACAGCATATGCTACAATGACAGAAGATGAAGAATATCAACAAGAATATAATAAAAGACAAGACGATTTAAACAAACTTATACAAGACCAATACAAAGAAGCGACTGAAAAGGGAGACCAAGAAACAATTGATAGATTATTAAAATTATCACAGAAACAAGGTCAAGATGAGAATGTTATGGAGGCTATGACAGAAGATGCCCCAACAACAGGGCAAATAGCAGGTAGTGCCTTAAGGACTGCCTCAAATTTCATTATGACTGATGCTTTTAGTAAGAATATAGTTCAAATGGCTAAGATAAATGCCGCAGAAGGTGCAGTTTCTGGTGCTTTATCTGGTATGGGTATGGCTTTAGAAGAAGCTAAAGAAACAGAAGATATAATAAAATCTGGTATAAAATATGGAGCTATAGGTGCTGCATCTGGATTTGGATTTACTTATGCTGCTGGATTATTAGGAAAAGGTTTTAGAAAATTTGCTCAAACTTCAAATGTAACAGGAGATGTTGGTAGATTAGCAACTATTAAAACACCAATAAGTGGTGTAATAGATGATATTAGTAAGTTAGGTGCTATTAAAACACCAATAGACACAGGAGATATTGCTAGAATAGGGGTTACTAAAACTGCACCAAAAATAGGAGATACAGTAAATCCTTATATAAATCCAGTATATAGCTTCTTAGATGATTTGGGTGCTAAAAAAAGCCAAAGAATTATAAACGAAGCAACAGAACAAGCTGGAAACAAAATAAAGCTAACAATAGATGATGAAATATCAGACCTAATTAAACAAGAGCTTATAAATCCTAAAATTAATAATAAGCCTAAAATAATAAGTTTGATAAATGAGGGTGCTGAAGTCCAAGATTTACTTACTAACAAGATAGATAACACAAATCCTTTTGTTAAAAAAGCTTCTACTCTTGGATATACAGAAGCTGATATAAATATCATAGCAAGGGGTACTGCTGAAGAACAATTATTAAAGAAAGAAATATTTTCTAATTCCCTATTACAAAAGAAAAATCCATCTTCTACAAGAATAGCCGAGATAGTTCCAGCAAGAGAAACTATAAAGATGACAGATTTCTTAACTGATGAATCTAAAAAGTTGAGTCAGATTGTATCTAAGAATTTAGATGATATGCCTGATTCTCTTTATAACTTCACAGATTCTTATACAAACTTTTCAAATCAATTAAACAAAATAAATATAGTAGAATTACCAGATGGTAAGCTTGATTTTAGTAAAAGCGTTCTTAAGTCAGATACTTCTGGTCAGAAGCTTATAAATGGATTATATGAAGACTTTATAGAAAATGGTGGTAAGTTTACTCCTAAACAAGTAGATATTATAAGAAAGAGAATTAGTTCTGAAACGAACCTATTTGGTAAAAAGTTTGATTTATCTGATGAAGCAAATAAAATATTATATACAGCTAGAAAAGATTTAATGGATGGTTTAAACGATATAAGCCCAGACTATAGATTAAACAACACTAGATTATCAATAATAATACAAGCTTCTGATGACTTCCAAACTAAGTTTTTAGGTCCTGATTTCCAATTTACAAAAGCTTCTACAAAACAGGAAAAGGTGGGTCAAGTAGCAAGAAGAATGCAAGGTAATGCAAGTGCTATATACAACAACATCTTTGATAACCTACAGGGAACTGCTGAATATTTTGGATATGATACTAATGGCGTAAATATAAGAAGATTATTTAACTTTGCAGACTTAGCTAATCTTGAGAACAAAGTTGTTCAAAAAACAAGCCTTGCTGGTCAAATAGGGACTGCTAAAAATATAGCTACTACTGGTGCTGATATATTAAGAGCTGGTAGAGGAATCACAGGAAAAATAGACCTAGTATCAAAACAAATACAAAAATTAGGTGGAGATTATGATATAAAAAGACAGGCTGCCTTAATAGAACTTTTAGATAATTATTCATTGACTCCTAAAATCAAAATAGATTTACCTACTGTAAAAATAGAACAAGTAAAAAAATAATATATGTTTACAAAACAATCAGGTTTATTAGGTATAGGACTCAAATCAACTGACTATTCCATTTCCCTATCAAGCCAACAAGTAATACCAAAATCAGAGCAAAACTTTGCTACCAATCAAATTACTTTTAATCAAGGTAATTCAATGGCTTGCACTATATTCTCGGCCTTTACTTTACTTGCTAACAAGTTTAATTTAAACTTCATAGATGATGAGTGGATACTAAATAAATGGTATAACGACGCAGTATTACACCACGGAGCTAGTGCTAAAAATGGTTGGTATGTTTCAAGTGGAGTTGATTATGTAAG
>RZYD01000267.1 GCA_009930445.1 Bacteroidia bacterium
ATTCCACCGGGTGAAAAATCATCAATACGATCATTTTCAGTAATATACCACGTATCATCCCAATTGGTAAACCCATTTTTTAATGCAGGCAGATAGAGAAGAAAAGTCAGCAGAAGCACGACGGCCAACTGAATTTTTTCGGTGGAGAAGAGCGCGGATCCAAAGCTTTTTAAACGGGTTAGTTTATTCATTTCTATTAAAATCAGGGCGGTCGGTTTTATCTTTAATAAAAAAGAGCGGTCGGGCTTTGGATTCATTAAATATCCTGGCAATATACTCTCCGATAATGCCCAGGGAAAGAAGTTGCACTCCGCCCAGAAGCAAGACAGTAATAAGAAGTGAAGTCCAGCCCTGAATGGTATTCCCTGCGAAATAGCGAAACAAGGCATAGATAGCATAAAACACTCCGGCGAGCGAAACGAGTATTCCTGACCAGGCGGCAATGCGCAGAGGTTTGGAAGAGAACGAGGTAACGCCATCGATGGCAAAACGCAACATCTTGCGAACCGTGTATTTGGTTGCTCCTCCATAGCGTGCCTGGGCTTTGTATTCCACCACATCCTGACGAAACCCCATCCAGGTAATCAACCCCCGGTTAAAACGATCACGTTCCTGAAAATGGTTATAGGCTTCCACAGCCTCACGGCTCATAAGCCGAAAATCAGCACCTCCTCTTATTAACTGAACATCCGACAAGCGATTCATCCATCGGTAAAAAAAGCGTGAAGTCACTGTTTTAAGATACCCGGCATCCGCAGTATCCAGGCGTTTGGTGTTCACAACAAAATAGCCCTGTTTGTAACGCCGGTACAATTCGGGAATCAGTGCTGGCGGGTGCTGCAAATCGCCATCCATGGTAATAACCGCTTTCCCGGTGCTGTACTGCAACCCAGCAGCCAAGGCTACCTGATGCCCGAAATTCCGGGAAAGAGATATTCCGCGGACATGCGGGTCGCTGCTGTGCAATGACTGGATGATGGAAAAAGTTTCGTCGTGGCTACCATCGTCAATAAACAAAATCTCATAGGAAGAAACAGACTCCGGTAATACGGAACAAAGCTCGTCATACAATACCCTCAGATTGGCAGATTCATTGTAACAGGGAATAACAACAGATAAATCAGGTTGTGATGCCATAATTGTAGCATTAAACCTCAAAGATACAAAATCATTACTTCAAAATACCGAACTATTTAGTACCAGCGTCTTCTTTCCCGAACATTTCGATCAATTCTTCCGGTGTTTTTCCCAGGTTCTTCAAAGAAAGCGCTACGTCATCAGCAAAATCATCCGCAGGATAAAGTGCCAGAAAACGGGTATAAATCTCTCTGGCCTTTTCCATGTTTCCGATGCTATTTTCCCAGATAAAACCTTGAAGGAAAAGACAGTGTGCAACCTTTTGATAGTGGGGAAACTCTTTTTGGATACGACTGAGCAGATTCAGCGCCAGCGCTGAATTTCCCATATTCATGGCAATATCAGCAGCACGAAACAAATATTCAGGCGACAGCGTATCGTCCGGATAACGATCAGCGTATGCCAGATAGGCATCGATCATATCCCCGGCTTTACCGGGAACCAAAAACCCATTTTCAGCACCAAACAATGATTCTTCCATCTGATGGATGCCTTTTTGCTCCTGCTGCTTCTCCGAAGTACATGCCATCATGGCAAAAGCAATGACCAGACTAATAAACAGAACTCTTTTCATACTAAAAAAAATTAGTTTTTATCGCTGGTATGAAATTTCGTGTTGCTAAAAACATATTTTCACCTATTTAGCGGTTAAAAAGCAACTTATTCATTTCATACATCAACGGATATCTTGCCTTACATTTTTATCTTTTTTTCTTTTTCTTTGGAGGAAAAATCATCCGGTAATCGACATCGATATCGCCATTGGAAATCGCATTCAATCGCTTTTTCAGCATCATCTTACGCAACGATGAAAGCCGGTCGACAAACAAAATACCCTCCAGGTGATCGTATTCGTGCTGAATTATACGTGCAGCAATTCCACGAAACGTATCGTCATGGAAATTCCAGTCACGGTCATAATACTGAATATGGATTTCCGGTTTACGGCTTACCTCTTCGTGGATATCAGGAATACTGAGACACCCTTCATTAAAGAGCCAATCTTCGCCCGTCTCGCTAACCATCACAGGGTTAAGGAGTACCTTTTTAAAATCCTCGAGTGACGGGTCATCTTTTCCATAAGGCGATGCATCAATAACAACCAACCGGATGGAGCGGTTTATCTGCGGAGCCGCCAAACCAACGCCTACAGTAACATACATTGTTTCAAACATGTCGTCGATCAGTTGAGCGAGCCCTTCATACGTTTTATCAATTTCTTTAGCCCGTTTTCGTAGCACGGGATGGCCATAGGCCGTTACTGGTAATACCATTTTATATGTTTATTTTTGATCCATTAATTCCATCCACGACTGTAAAATCATTGTAGCACTTATCGTATCTACTAATTCCTTGTTCCGTCGTGCCATTTTACCCAGCCCCGCGTCCAGCATGGCACGGTGTGCCAGAACGGAAGTAAAACGCTCATCCACACGACTAACAGGAATAGCTGGAAACGTTTTCTTTAATTTCTTTACAAAAGGGTCGACAAACCTTGCGGAATCAGATTTTTCATTCCTCAAGGTTTTAGGTTCACCCACCACAAAGCGTTCAACCGGATTATGCGCTACATAATCGGCAAGAAAAAGAAAAATATCTTTTACATGCACCGTAGTAAGGCCGTTGGCAATAAGTTTTTGTTCATCTGTTACTGCGATTCCAACCCGCTTCTGTCCGTAATCAATAGCCATTATCCTGCCCATTTCCTGTGCATCAGAATACAAAATTAAATAAATCCTTAACAAACAAATATTATCTTTGTTTTTATTTTTCAGGAAGGCTTCTTTTCACCATAAAAAGAACCTCCATTGAACCAAAAAATTGCAAGGAAAGAAGTGATTTCCTGCTAAATAAAAACCGAAAGAATGGATAAGCGAGCAGAAATAATCGGGAAAGCCTGGGAAGACAGGGATTTTCTGGGCTCAGCAGCAGCCCGGAAAGCCATTAAAAGTGTGATTGAAGACCTCGATAAAGGGAGGTTACGCGTAGCCTCACCCACCAAAGAGGGATGGGTGGTTCATCAATGGATAAAAAAGGCGGTAATTCTCTTTTTCCCGATTAGTGCCATGAAAAAGACCGAAGCCGGGCCAATGGAATTTTATGATAAAATGGCATTAAAGAGTCATTACGACGAGCTCGGCGTCCGCGTAGTTCCTCATGCAGTAGCCCGTTACGGAAGTTATATTGCCAAAGGCGTGGTATTGATGCCCTCTTACATTAATATAGGGGCCTGGGTTGATACCGGAACCATGGTTGACACCTGGGCTACGGTAGGATCCTGTGCACAAATCGGGAAAAATGTGCATCTTTCTGGTGGCGTAGGGATTGGGGGCGTCCTGGAACCCGTTCAGGCAGCGCCAGTCATAATTGAAGAAGGTTGTTTTATCGGTTCCCGGTGCATCGTGGTAGAAGGAGTGCACATTGGGAAAGAGGCCGTTCTGGGCGCAAATGTGGTAATTACCGGCTCAACAAAAATCATTGATGTGACTGGCAATACACCTGTCGAATACGACGGAATTATCCCTGAACGTGCTGTGGTGATTCCCGGAACACGAAAAAAAACATTCCCTGCCGGAACGTATGAAGTACCCTGTGCCCTGATCATTGGAAAACGAAAAGCCGCAACCGACCTTAAAACTTCACTGAATAAGGCTTTACGGGAATTTGATGTAATTGTATAATCGCTTCCTGATGAAAAAAATCCTTATTATTCAAACGGCTTCCATAGGCGATGTGATTCTTACCACCGCT
>RZYD01000268.1 GCA_009930445.1 Bacteroidia bacterium
AGCACGGGGCGTAAGTTTTTATCGTCGTAAGCTTGTAATTCACTGGCAATACTATCGATCATTCCTTGAGGGAAAACCCCATACCGGGTATAAATGCCGGCCTGTTTCAGCAGCTGTTCAGCCGATTCAGCACACGAGGCAGGAAGATGGTCGAGAGTTGCAAGTTTTTCCTTATGTTTATGGTCGAAGATATTGACATCCACATAAGTTTTTTCGGCATATTCGAGGGCATTATCCATTTCGAGGCCATAGAGCGCTGCGATAGTAAGGCCGGCAAGGAGTGTGTACAATTCAGCGGATCCGTCGGGGCAGCGAAACTCCACCGTTTGTTTATCGGTATATTTTTGGGGTTCAGTGTCTTCCAGCGGATTGGCGATCCGGTTCATATTAATTTTCCCTTGCCAGCCCAAAGGCACGCGTACCAGCACGGAACGGTTTCTATCGCCCCAGCAAATATTGGTTGGAGCTTCCTGATGGGGCACTAACCGCATATACGACATAGGGTTTGTGTTTCCAAAAGCCGTAAGAGAAGGAGCCAGCGAAAGATATCCGGCGATTGCCTTTTTGGCCACCGGACTCAGCTTTCCATTCTCAACCATTACATTTTTGCCGTCTTTCATCAAACGGGTATGAATATGCAACCCACTGCCGGCCTTTCCGGTGCCAATTTTCGGAGCAAAAGTGATATTCAATCCATAGGCATAGGCGAGATTCCGCAGAATCCACTTGGCAATAACCAATTGATCAGCGGCATCTTCGAGGTTAACCGGAGAAAATTCAATTTCATTTTGTTCATAAACAATTCCGTCGCGGGTAAAATTTCCCACTTCGCTATGGCCATATTTTATACTTCCACCGCATTGGGCAATAGCCTTCATGGCAGCCGTACGAAAATCCTCAGTTTTATTAAACGGAGCCGCACTATGGTAGCCTTTTTGGTCGGCAGGCTGGAAGAATGGATCCGCTTCACTGATAACATAAAATTCCAGTTCACCCATCACTTCGAAGGTATAACCGGTTTTTTCTTTCAGCGTATTATGGGCTTTATGCAGAATATATTCCGGGGCACTTTCGAGCGGATTACCCTCTTTATCAAAAAAGGAACACAGAATATCAAGTGCAGGAACCTCGCTGAAGGGATTGACAAAAGCCGTACGATAGCGGGGCACTACATAAAGGTCGCTACTCCCGGCTTCGATGTGCTTAAAAAGGCTGGAGCCGTCAACACGCTCGCCATCGGTAAGGATTGAATCCAGTTGCTCCAGGCTGTTAATCACAAAATTCAATGTTTTCAGCCGGCCATCACCTCCCACATAACGAAAGTTCACTAATTCGATACCATTATCGATAATATACTTCATGATATCTGCTTTTGTAAACTGCACAGCAGGTTTTCCGATATACTGAACCAAAGGGTTCGGATTCAATTTTGTTTTTGAGTTCATGGTTCTCACTTTTAATACGTTCATATTGCTAATGGGGGCACCAAAAGTATAAAAATCTGACGACAATACCCAATGGACGGGATAATGAAATGCATTAACAAGAAAAAATTGAATGAATTACTTTCGAATCTGGGCAATAAAAGCCTCCATCAATTTCCCGGCGGCATTGTAGGCGCTGATACGATCGTTATGAATTTGCGCTTCCAATTCCCTGACCATAGGGCGAAGGGCCTCGTTTTGATAGAACAGGTCACCAAGGGCTGCCTGAATGGTTTGGTGCATAATATGACGAGCCTGGTCGGTGCGTTTTTTTTTGAAATATCCATTTTGCCGGGTAGCCGAAAAATAATCAGTAATCATATCCCAGACCTCCTGAATACGGTATCCGGACTGGGCGGAACAAACATCCACCCGGGGTAACCATTCGGATTCAGGTTTTGGGAACAAATGGAGTGCGTTTGCATATTCACGTTTCGCCAATTCTGCACGATTGAGGTTTTCGCCTTCAGCTTTATTAATAACAATGGCATCGGCCATTTCCATAATTCCTCTTTTAATGCCTTGTAATTCATCTCCGGCACCAGCCAGCTGCAACAGGAGGAAGAAATCGACCATAGAATGCACCGCGACTTCCGACTGGCCGACACCTACAGTTTCAACAAGGATTGTATCGAATCCGGCAGCTTCACAAAGGATAATAGATTCGTGGGTTTTACGGGCCACGCCGCCGAGGGTACCGGCAGAAGGGGAAGGGCGTATAAAGGCATTCGGGTCGTTAGCAAGGCTCTCCATACGGGTTTTATCTCCCAGGATACTTCCTTTGGTTCGTTGTGATGAAGGATCGATAGCCAGCACGGCAACTTTTTTCCCGGAGGCGGTGAGTTGTGTTCCAAGGGCTTCAATAAAGGTACTTTTCCCAACTCCTGGAACGCCGGTAATACCAATGCGATATGAATTTCCCGTGAAAGGGAGGCATTTTTCGATAATTTGTTGTGCGATGGCATGGTGTTCGGGTCGGGCACTTTCGATCAGGGTAATTGCCTTACTAAGCAGCATAATATTCCCTGCCGTAATTTCATGAACATACGCATCAACGGAAGGGCCGGATTTCCGTGCCTTCATCAGGCGGGAAACCGCTTCGGGATTGACTGAGTCGGGGTGTTCGATTCCTTTCTGCACACGAAGGGCAGAATTATCCTTTGGATGGTCTGTGTTCATGGTAAAAATTTTACGATCGGCGGAGTGCTTCAATTTCTTTCTTCAGCTTACTAATCTCTTCCTCCAGCGACTGTTTTTGTTCGAGTGCCTGAAGGCGCTGACGATAAAGTTCCAGAAAAATTTCAACCTTACTGATCAGGATATGCGGATTAACCGGTTTGGTAAGGTAATCGACGGCTCCCGTATGGTAGCCTCTGGCAATACTTTCATTATCCGTAAAAATTGCGGAGACAAAAATCACCGGAACACCCTTGCAGTGCTCTATTTCCCGCACTTTCGATGCCAGTTCAAAGCCATCCATTCCGGGCATCTGAACATCAAAAATCATCAATGCAAATTTGTTTTTTTCAATAATCTCCAGTGCTTCCTTTCCACTATATGCCTTAAGGATATTAGCCTTTACTTTTCGCAAAAGATTCTCCAGAAGAAGAATATTTATCTTCTGATCATCAACGACTAAAATATTCGGTTGGCCAACCATAGGTATAGATTATTTTGTGCGTAAAGATAACAAAAAACCGATTAATATTTCGACAAAAATTGAGAAATCCCAATTTGTGTATTTGAAATACCCAATTTTTTCCGCAAGCGGGTTCGGGCAACTTCAATTGACGACAAGCTTTGACCGGTAATAGCCGAAATCTCTTTGGTCGACATATCCATCCGCAGAAAGGCACAAAGTCGTCGTTCTCCAACCGTCAATTCGGAAAAATCACGTTGTAAATTTTCATAAAAAGAGCCATGAACATCCTTAAACCGGATTTCAAATTCTTCCCACACATTATTATCCAGATTAGATCGCAAATCAGATATCACCTGCTGAATCACCTGCTGATTTTCTTTTTTAACATTTTTCCGTAATTCGATCAATTTTCCGGATATACACTCTATGAGTTCATTTTTCTTCAAAAGGTAAAGCATATTGGTAGTCAGTTCGCGGTTTTTGTGTTCCAATTCCTCTTCCAGCATTCGTTTCTGCAGATGCACTCTTTTAATATTTCCCTTTTGGTTGAGGAACAGCAACAACAGTATTACCAGCAAAGCAAGAAACCCCGAGCCCACAATATAGTACCGTAATTTTTGTTGCATCAGTTGTTCCTCCCGTGCACGCTGTACTTTATCGTATTCATGTTGCAGTTCCAGTTGGAGAACCGTTTTTGAAAGTCCTTTTTTATTTGAGCTATCCTGAGCTGCCAAATACTGCACATGGCGGTAATAGGCTTC
>RZYD01000269.1 GCA_009930445.1 Bacteroidia bacterium
GATTCGCGGGTAACAAAAATTACAGCGGTGATCCGATCCAGTGCTTTGTCTTCTTTGTATTCTGTTATTGCGACTTCACAGGAATAAGGAATTTCTTTTTTGTAAAATTTCAGTATTTCTCCACGGATAATTTCCGAAGTAAAAAAACGTAAAGGTTTATCGGTTAATTCATCTTTTGAATAAAATGGCGGTGATTCGGGGAGATACTCCAACAGGTAGTCAGAAACGGCGGTCAGATTAAATTTATGTAATGCCGATACCGGAATTACCTTGCTTTTAGGGAGTTGTTCCTGCCAGTATTCCATTTCCTGTACTATTCCGGGTTGGTCGCTCAGGTCAATTTTGTTGAGCGCTACTACCACCGGAACGATCGATCCCTGCAACCGGCTCAGGATCTCTGTGTCAATGTCGCGTTCGCCCGGCTGTGTTACGAAAAGAAAGATATCGGCATCATTAAAGGCCCCTTGTACGTAATTCATCATCGATTTCTGGAGGCTATAGGCCGGTTTTATCATTCCCGGTGTATCTGAATAGATGATCTGAAAATTTTCCCCGTTCACAATTCCCAATATACGATGTCGCGTGGTTTGTGCTTTCGACGTGATGACGGATAAGGATTCGCCCACTAGCGCATTCATTAATGTTGATTTTCCTACATTCGGTTTCCCGATAATATTCACAAAACCTGATTTGTGCATAGCAATCTTTTTTTTGCCTTACAAAGAAACAAAAATTACTTTTGCTCTTTGTAAAATCGGCAGAAAAGAAATGGAAGGCCATTTTATTTTGAATTCTTTTTTTTTAATCGAAAAGTTTTATACTTTTGTCGTCTGAATTCGCAAGGCGAATACAATACATTGCGGGGTGGAGCAGTGGTAGCTCGTTGGGCTCATAACCCAAAGGCCGGTGGTTCGAATCCATCCCCCGCTACAAAAACCAAGGGGTCTTATGGCCCCTTTTTTTATTTCTGATGGGTATTGAACATAAGCCTTTTGCCTGTTGTTAGTGCTTTAAATATCCTACTGATGATGAAAAAAATGCTACTCACCTTGTTTGTATTCATTCTGAATTTTTCAGTTTATGCACAAACTCAGCTTACTGAAGCCGTTGATATTACGATAAAGGATATTTATGGCCAGGTGCATATCCTTTCCCAGTACCTCGGGAGCGGAAAACACGTGGTGATTGATTTTTATTCTACCTCTTGCGGCTACTGCCAAATCTATGCGCCAGCTATTCAGGCATCGTATGTGCATTTTGGGGAAAACAATAATGATGTAATTTTCCTTACTATTGATGTGGGGCATACCAATGCCGACGTTGCTGCCTTCGACGAAACCTATGGTGTGACTATTCCTTCAGCCAGTGGAATGGAGGGGGGCGGCAACCTGGCACATCAGTTATTCCAGATTCAGGGAACCCCCAGTGTTGTACTTATTGCTCCGGATAGTACCATCCTTAACCCAATGATCTGGCCTCCGACAACACAAAATATCGATGCAGCACTGGCTTTGGCCGGGCTCTTTCCCATTGGTCTGCAAGAGAATGAATCCGAACTTTCCGTAAAACTCTATCCCAATCCGGTAATCGATTATCTGATGGTGAATTATGAAACCTGTTCCGGAACAACAACGCTTTCGGTGTATGATCTGACCGGACGACCCGTAATTACATCGTTTTTTCATGACGAAATTTTACTCGATCTGAATAATTTCACTTCGGGTATCTATTTTCTTTCCCTTATTGAACCTTCCGGGAAAAATATCACACGACGCTTTATGGTATCCGAATAGATTATTATCTTTATGGCATAATTTCTGGTAAGTATGGCGGTGCTATAACAACCCCTAAGTTATGAAACGAAAATATTTACGCTATTCTGCCTATTCCTGTGGCCGCAACAAGCATGGTCTTTCCTCTGTATTTAATAAAAAATTTACAATGAAAACAAAAAAATTGTTTAGCCTCTTTCTGATTACTGCCTTTGCTTTTACCTCCTGTATTCCGGTTGATGATCCGGATGATCCGGGTGCTAACCGTGAAAAGTTTCTCGGTTCCTGGACCTGCACCGAAACCAATCGCAAAGGCCCGGCGTATGAAGTGGTCGTTAATGAGAATCCGGATTTCTACACAAAAGTCAATATTAAAAATTTTGGATTACTCGGTAACGAAGCGGCTCCTTCTGCTGATGTGTCAGGGGACGAAATCGCGGTTCCCGGCCAGTATTGTCATAATGATAATTCATGGTATGTGGAAGGTGACGGCGTTATGACTACCAACAATCGTATTGACTGGGAGTATGAGTTAAATGATGGCTCAACCCTTTATCAGGTGGTGGCTGTCTACGACCGGAATTAATGGGCTTACTGGTTTCCGGCCATTGAATTATTGATGGCCGCTTCTCTTTTGCTCAGGTTTTCCAACACCAGTGTGTACATTTTTTCTGCTTCCGCCGGATAAGCATGATAAAATTCCAGGCTCATTTTGTAGGAATTATAATCTACACCATGCTTTTCAAAGATAAAATTGTAAAATGCATTCGTGTGTTTGATGGCATTTTTATGCTGTATCTGTCTCTGTTTTACCGCACCTTCCGCCAGAAAACAATCCGTCATAATCTCCACCATCGCAGAGAAAGGAATCACTTGTTCCGGCAAAGGGTCGGGCAGACGAGGTTCTTTGGGCGAGCATCCCTGTAAAAACAGAATGGCCGGAAGTAATAAAGCCACTGTAAAGTTCAGGCCTATTAGAATACGGCGCTTTTGCTTTGTTTTTTTCTGATAAAATCTGCTGTACATCCTGTGTCCGTTTATTGTTTCTCCTTCTGGTGCAATGTATTTAGCCCGTCGAGTACGAATCGTGTTATATCATATTCAGGATTGGTCAGGAGAATATCACCATTATAGGTATAATTAAGTATATAGTCGTAAGTAAAATTATTATTTTCCTTTAAAAATTCAGCTACTTTATCTAATAATTTTTTGTTCATTTCTGCTTCAAGTTGTGCAATTTCTTGTCCGTATTTATCGCGCAGCTGATATAACTCCTGTTCTTTCAGCATGAGTTTTTCGTAAATTTTTCTTGCACTGGCATCGGAAAGTGCTCCTTTTTGCACCTGCTCCTGAAAGTATGTGGCATCTGTTTCGTATTGTTTTTGTTTTTTCTGGAGGTCTTGCTCCATAGTTGTACTTTTTTCTGCCAGTACGTTCATTAATTCTTTTACATACAAATAATTATTCATAATGGTGTCGGCATTAATATAAGCAATTCTTACTCCGGAGGCCGGGTCTGTTTTCGGGGGTGCAAGGGCTTCTTTTTCCTTGGGTCTGAAAAGAATAAATAAGCTTATTCCTAACGCAATAACACTAATAATCAGACTTAGATTTGATTTGTTTTTCATAAAATATAGTTATAATATAATAAATTAATTACCAACGTCGGAAAGGTATTTTATCCGCATAATCCTGATTTCGTCTTCTGTAAATTCATTTTCACCAAGCTCCTGCAAAGCTTCTTCAATGCTGTCGCTTTCTGCCTCCTGAAAATAATCCAAAATATCAAGCTGATGATCGGCATCGACATATTCATCCACGTAATAGGACAAGTCTAGGCGGGTTCCACTTTCGACAATCCGTTCGATTTCAGAGAGCAGTTCGGTTACTGTAATACTTTTTGCAATGGCGATATCCTCAAGCGACATTTTTCGGTCGATACTTTTAATAATATATACTTTTAGTCCCGACTTATTCACTACCGATTTTACTACCATGTCGTTAGGACGAATAATCTCGTTGTCTTCTACGTAGGTTTTAATCAGTTCCAGAAAGGGTTTGCCGTACTTGTTGGCTTTTCCTGT
>RZYD01000270.1 GCA_009930445.1 Bacteroidia bacterium
ACTTTCATGCCTTTATTTGTGAGTATTTTGCTTAATGCGAACACATTACGCATATCGTCGTCCACAACCAGAATTTTTTTATCGGTGAAAAGGGCATCTTTATCGTGAAGATTCGTAATCATTTTACGTTGTTTTTGGGGCATTTTATCCACGATACGGTGCAGAAAGAGCGCTGTTTCGTCGAGTAGCCGTTCTTCCGATTTTACGCCTTTGATAATAATTGTGTTGGTATACTTTTGAAGTAGTTCATTTTCTTCGCGGGTCAACTCTTTTCCCGTATATACAATCACCGGAGGTAAAGTAATGGATTCGTGATTGTCGAGTTTTTTTAACAATTCGAAGCCGGTCATGTCGGGAAGGCCGAGATCCAGTACCATACAATCGAATGCGCCTGTTTCCAGGGCCTTGATGGCGGCATTACCGGAGTCAACGGCGTGGATATTGACGTCGTTATCTCCGATTACCATTTTTATGCTTTTGCGCATATTTTTATCATCTTCTACCAGCAGAAGGTCTTTCATTTTGCGCTGGATATAATGTTCGAGCCGTGTAAAAACCTGTTCCAGTTCATCGGCTTTCGGGGGTTTCATTAAGTATCCTATGGCTCCTTTTTTGAGCGCATCAATGGTTTCCTCATAGGCCGACATCATGTGTACAGGGATATGGCGCGTTTTGGGTTCATCTTTTAGAATTTCCAGCACGTTGATCCCGTCGATCCCGGGTAATTTCAGATCGAGGATAATGGCGTCGGGCATATATGTTTTTGCCAGTTTCAGTCCGGTTTCTCCCGTCAAGGCGATAAGGCTTTTAAAACCTTTCTCCCGGCTTTGTTTTCGTAAGGTTTGTGCAAAATTTCTGTCATCTTCGATGATCAGAATTTTTTTATCCTCTGCTAAAAGGTCATCCCGGTCATCTTCCACGGCTTCATCGTGAAGAATTGTTTTGGCACGATCGTTCCGGTTGGCCGGTGTAGGCGAAGGAAGGATTGTTTCCGGATGTTGCTGGTTAAAACGGGCTTTGTTTTCAGCTCGTGTTACTTCAATTTTTTCTTTTAGCTCTTCGTTTTCAGTATGAATTTCTAAAGGTACAATAAGCGAGAAAATAGATCCTTTGTCAATTTCTGATTGTAGTGTAATTTCTCCGCCAAGCAGTTTTGCCAGTTCGCGACTGATGGAAAGCCCCAGCCCGGTGCCGCCATATTTTCGTGAAGTGGACCCGTCGGCCTGCTGAAATGCTTCAAATATCGCCAGTTGTTTTTTCTCCGGAATACCAATTCCTGTATCGATTACGCTAAACGCGATGCTCTTATCCCGCGTCAGTCCCTCTCTGGTGAGCCGGATGTTGTGGTCCGGCCTGCTGATTTTCAGCGTAATGCCTCCCTCATGGGTGAATTTCATGGCGTTGGAAACAATGTTTTTAAGGATTTGCTCCAACCGCTGCTGATCTGTCATGAGCGTTCCTTCCAACTCGTCGTCGATATCGAATTTAAAATATAGCCCCTTCTCTTCAGCTACGTGCCGGAACTGCATGTTCAGATTGCCGACAATATCCTGAATTTCTATCCGGGCAATAGTAAGCGACATTTTTCCGGATTCAATCTTTGAAAGGTCGAGAATTTCGTTAATCAGCACCAGCAGGTCGTTGCCTGATTTGTAGATTATTTCTGCGGATTCGAGCTGGTCGGCATTCAGGTTTTTGGCATGGTTATCGGCCAGATCGCGGGAAAGGATCAACAGGCTGTTCAAGGGGGTTCGGAGTTCGTGCGACATGTTGGCCAGAAATTCCGACTTATATTTACTGGATATTTCCAGCTCTTTGGCTTTTTGTTCAATGTTGGCCCGGGCTACCTCCAACTCCATATTTTTATCCAGAACATCTTTCTTCTGTAGCTCCAGTGATTTTGTTTTTTCTTCCAATTCTTCATTGATAACACGCAGCTCTTCCTGTTGCCCTTGCAGCTCCTGCTCTGATTTTTTGAGTGCTTTCGTTTGTTCTTCCAACTCTTCATTCGCCACGCGTAACTCCTCTTGCTGCACCTGGAGCTCCTCGTTGGTTTGCCTGAGTTCCTCCTGTTGTTTGCTGAGCTTTTCCGCCTGTGCTTGTGTTTTCTCCAATAAAGCCCTGACTTTTGCGCGCGATTCGGCTGAATGGAGGCTGATGCCCATGCTTTTTAAACTGTTCGTGAGAAATTCGGCAGTTTTATCATCGTACGCATGGATCGAACCCATTTCAATAACTCCAATGAGTTCCTCCTCAAACTGAATCGGGGCAACAATAATAAATTTTGGTACGGAATTGCCCAACCCGGAAGTGATGTGCAGGTAATCGTCAGGTACCGGAGATAATTGTATGATTTCTTTCTCTTTCGCACATTGTCCGATCAACCCTTCACCAATGGCGTATTTCGTTTGCACCCCTTTTCGTTTTGTAAAGGCATAACTGGAGGTAAGTACCAGCGTATTGTCGTTGGGGTTCAGTAAATACAGTGCCCCTATTTGCGCATTGAGGTATTTGGTGATAAAAGAGATCATCTCTTTCGTTAATAATTCTATCTCCTTATCCCCCCGCATAATTTCATATAATCCCGATTCACCATCCTTTATCCAAAGCTGATGTGCCCTGATGCGGGCGGCTTCTTCAAGCTTAATTTTCATCTGGTTGATGGATTTGCTGAGGTTATCGTTTTCATGCCGTACCTCCAGATAACGGCTGTAATCACCCACTGAAATCGCCTGTGCCACTTTGCTGATATCGCGAAACGTATTGGCAACGTTTTCCACATTGGTTGCCATTTCTTTAAAATCTTTACTAACGGGCCTGACCTGATGCAAGGATAGGTCGCCTATGCTGATATTATGCACCCAACGCACAAGTTGAAGAATAGGATAGAGAAGCTTATCGGAATAGGTAATACTGATGGTGATGGTAAGAAGGAGAATAACGCCTATCAGAATTGTCATATGTTTACGCATTCTTCCCGAAAAGGTATCAATCTCTTCCGAATGAATCATAAGTACAAGCGGCCAGTCGAGCCCCATGCTTTTTAGTACGGGCAGTGCACACCAAGTGGCAAAGTATTCGATTCCTTTTTCATCCTCGTATTGAATCACTTCAAGTTCTTTTTGTTCGTGATAAAGATCTACCACAGGATTATCAATCTCTTCCTTCAGGATACGTTCTTTTGACATAAACCGGCTTTGGGAACGCAGTAAAAGATCAGATCCCATAAAAAATACTTCACCGGTTTCGCCCATGCCCGTCGGATCGCTGGTAAATGTGTTGATGGTTTCCAGTGAAATTGCAGCAGCGATTATTCCTGTTGTTTTTTCATTTTGAACCACGCGTCGCATCATTACTAGCGTATTTTCTGCCTGTGGGCCGAAGGGAAAAATATCGGTAATGTGCACTTCATTGGATTTCAGCGTTTGCAGAAAAACTTTTTCAAACTGGGCATGGGAATATTTTCCGTGTAACATATCGCTGCCCGGCAGAAGCGATTCCTTCGCTGCATATAAAACATTGCCTTTTATATCTAAAAACAGGATGTTGTTAAATTCTCCCAGCCCAATGGCTGCCAGATGCTGTTTGCGCATTGGTCCGGTTAGGTCGTTGTAATCAGGTGTCTCAAGGTATTCTATCCATCCATAAGAGTCGGTTGGCGCTGCAGTCCTTATCCTTGTAATACGGGTTGCCAGGCCTTCATCATTAGCCATTGCCTCCAGCATATCTTTTGTGTTTTGAAAAACCCGGCTAATTATGGCTGACTTGGTGGCTGCATTATTGATGACTACATTGTGGCTTACTTCTGAAATACCATTCTTCCCATCTATATACAACACAGTACTT
>RZYD01000271.1 GCA_009930445.1 Bacteroidia bacterium
CTGCTACATTTCGCTCCGGCTACGCCTGCGCTTCATTTCGCAGGGCGGTGCTATCACATTACTTCTATGAGTGTTTACACAATCTTTTTTATGCTACCTGCAAAAAAGGGCGACTGTAAAATAATCATTGACGGCGATGTGGACTTTGGGGAAAACATAAAATTCATCGCCGACAAAGACGCTACCCTTGAGATTGAAATCAATAATACGGCGATAGGATTCACAATAGAAAACTGCGAATTTCAAAATTGTAAACTTACCACGACAACCAAGGGAGTTACCATTACCAATTCAATATTTGACAACAGTTATATTTGGTGCTCTTCAGATGGAAATGATACTGCAGCATCAATCAAATACAATTATTTCTCCAATGGTGAAGATGATATTGCAATTAAACTTACCCTATTCAATACCTACTATATTGAAGAAAATGAGATTGATACCTATAAACAGGGAATTGAGATAGAAAACTCGGGCAGAGGAATTACCGGCAGACAGAAGGTCTTTAAAAATGAGATAAAGAATTGTACTGATGAAGGATTAAGTGTTTTTAAATCTACAAGCTATATTTCTGAAAATCTAATTAGTGGCTGTGGAAAGGGTTTACGCCTTGATAATAATTCTACCACTTCGGTTTACGGCAATCCCAATACCTCTGATATAGAACAGATGAATCGTATTTATAATGCTGATAGTTATGAGATATATGTTTCAAAGAACAGCTTTCCCTGGTATTTCCACTACAACGTAATTAGTGATTATGATAATGGAGGGAACAGTGTTGGAGACCCATTGCTCTATTTTGATACAAGTGAAGAAGACTCAATTTGGATAAAAAATGCAGAGTACAATTGTTGGGGAGATGGATTCAGCCCCTCTGCTGACCTTTATCCCGATAGCCTGATAGATCATTTGCCTATGTATTGTCCACCTGCTTCGCCACAGGATTCCAGTGTCGTTGAAATACAGTATTCGAATAGCCTTGATCAGTTTGCTACAGGAGATTATGCTCAGTCTAAAGCTGGTTTTATGTTCATCGTAGATCAGTACCCGGGAACAAAGTACGCACAGTCAGCTATGCGGGAGTTATTGACTCTTGAAGAGTACGCCGATAATGATTACGCCGCATTAAAAACCTATTATCAGACCAATACTACCATTCAATCCGATGCGATCCTGACTGCGTTAGCCTCAAAACTCGCCAATGAATGTGATATAATTTTACAGAACTATTCAGCAGCAATAGCCTATTTCGAGGATGTTATTCAAAATCCGGCAGATACACAGGATAGTATCTATGCCATCATCGATCTTGGTTTTCTGTATCAGACAATGGACACCACCGGCAAAGCCTTTTACACGGGCAAGATGCCTCAATATAAACCCAAATCGGTAAAACAGTTCAACAAGGATAAACACAGGCTTCTTTCAATGCTACCGGTTACAAAAGAAGCACAGACAGGGACGAGAGATTATAGATTAGAAACGTATAGAGATTTCACAATCAGACCAAATCCAGTCAACAACATAGCAATGCTATGTTTTAACTTAATTGAAGAAGGATCAGTCTGTTTTGAAATTCGTAATGCGGAAGGAGTTCTGCTGCAATCCATATCCAAAGGTTATCATCCTACTGGTCAGCATGAGATACCATATAATGCTTCAAAACTGAAGCCCGGATTGTATTATTGTTCCCTTGTTGTAAATGGAGAGGTGATGAAGACAAGGAAGATGGTGGTGGTTCGGTAGCAAAACCAAAACATGAATTGGCTGCTTTTTTTTTGGTTTTTATTGAAGGATTTTGTTTGGACGACGATAAGAATTTTTCCCGAATCATTTTTTAGAGAAATCCCGTAGGTATATTTCCGGAATTTCCCTGATGGCTTATTAAATTTTTTACGTACATATTTCAACAAATTAATTGGAACCAAATTTTTTAGTAATTTTATAAAACTTATTTATGAAATATATCTGACCATGAAAAATATTATTTTCTTTATTACTCTATTTATATCATTAGTTGTTGTTAAACCGGACTATGCTCAAAATTTTTTTGAAGAGATTATTATGCCGGATACTGCCTTTTTGAGGTGTATGGCGATAAATGAGGAGGGAGATCTCTTCATTGGAACAGGTGGAAATAATACAATTGGCGGAATTTTAAGATTGCAAAAAGGTAGTGAAACCTGGGAAACTGTGTACTCCTACAATAGCAGAAACAGTCCATTATGTCTTGAAATCGCAGACAACGGGGACATTTATGCCGGGGGCAACTCAGCCGCACATTACCTCATTAAATCATCTGACAATGGTGAAAGTTGGGTTGATGTTGAGATCCCGGGAGGGTGTAATGTTGTTGCGGCGGAGTTTCAGGGTGGAGATAGTATCATGATAGGCCGAAACCCATCCCGCCCAATTGTTGCCCACACTACAAATGGAGGGCTTTATTGGTTTTGTGATACAATAACATCCATCACCAATAATTTCATTGAAGATATTGAAATCAATTCTCAAGGAGAAGTATACGCCTGCATGTATTGTTTCAATTCAGATCATGGAGGAATATATAAAAGTGACAATTTTGGTGAATCCTGGGTTTTTGATGGGTTATTGGACCATCAGATTGCTACAATAGAGTTCAACTCAAAAGGAGATCTTTTTTCAGGAGATTATTATGTGGTAGGAAATGAAGTACCCGGGGTCTATTGCAAAGCCGCTCAATCTGATGAATATGAATTGGTTATAGATGCTGTTGGAGCAAGTGACATTGTTATCACCAATGAGGATAAACTATATGTTTGTACAGATTTCTGGATATATGGAGTGAGCGATTATGGACAATCTGTTGATACCATAAGAGATGAATTAGGTCTTAATATCTGCCATCTCGAGATTGATAATGATGGCTATCTCTGGGGTGGACATGAGCTTCGTTTGATAAGAAGTAAAGAACCGGTTTGTATACCAGTGGGAATAAAACAAGAAACCACAGGTAATTTACTTAATATTCATCCAAATCCCTCCAATAGTAAATTTCATGTTGAATCATTAATTAACGAAAACATTAACAACATAAAAATATTTGATTTAAAAGGAAATACAATCATTCAAATCAATAGCATCAACAATAGGAGTGAAACTATTGATCTATCTGAATTTGCAGCCGGGACATACATTGTTCAAATAAACTATCCATCTCAAACTCAATCCCAAAAGATTATAAAATCAATGCCATGAAAACTATAACTATTATTCTCCTCCTCTTCTGCTGTTTCAACTACACATTTGGTCAAACCTTAAATCCTGTGGATGGAGCTCTTTCACACGATCAGACACTCATTCTCCCTTTTACAGAGTTAATCCTCTCTCAGGCATCATCCGATTGTCCACTACCGAACTTCGTAGATCATTCAAATGAACCAAGCAATTACTTTCCCGGCTGGGTACGCCAATATGGAGCAAGCTGTGTACAGGTATCTGAAATTTCATGGTGTCTTACATATGAAATCAATAGATTAAGAAATGTATCGGCAGGAAACTGGCAATACAATGATCCGAATCTTTTCTCCTATTATTATACGTATAATTTTTTATGTGATAATGATGGCTCCAAAGCTACAAGCTGCCTAAGCGGGTTTAATATTGTACATGAGAATGGATGCCCGATGCTGGACAGTTATTATCACCCTGCGTTAGAGGGATCAGCACGATTTGCATATTGGATGACTGGCTATGACAAACATTATCAGGGAAAGTGTAACTCAATAAATGGGTACAACTATATCTCATTCCCATCCTCCGATTACGACAGTTTATCAAAATTAAAACACTGG